>JACPRG010000130.1 GCA_016190025.1 Candidatus Tectimicrobiota bacterium | reverse complement strand
GGGAAAAGAGCCGTCCGGTTCCGGGCGGGGGTCCCAGCCCAGGACCTCGGAGAGGATCTCGCCCATCTCTCTCGCCTTGTGCGGGTTTTTCGTTGCGAGAAGGAGAGTCGGCCGCCGGGAGGTGCGGCTCCGGCTCAAGGCGCCCTCTCCGCGAGGGCTTGCCGGAGGACCTTCCGCTGGAGGCGGGCGAGCTTGCGGATGCCCCGTTCGCCCAAAGACAGGAGCCCGTGGAGGTCCTCGCGCGTGAAGGGCGACCCCTCGGCCGTGCCCTGGACCTCGACGATCCGCCCCCGACCGGTCATGACGATGTTCATATCGACCGAGGCGGCGGAGTCCTCGGGGTAGTCCAGGTCCAGAAGGAGACGCCCCTCCACGATTCCGGCGCTGGCGGCCGCGACGCTGTCCAGGAGGACCCCCTGGGGGACTTCCCCGGCCCGCCGCAGCTTCGCCAGCGCCAACGCCAGAGCCAGATAAGCCCCCGTGATGGAGAGCGTCCGGGTCCCCCCGTCGGCCTGGACCACGTCGCAGTCCAGGATCACCGTCCGCTCTCCGAGCCGCCGGCGGTCCACCACGGCCCGCAGGGAGCGGCCGATGAGCCGCTGGATCTCCTGGGTTCGGCCGGCCGGCCGGCCCCGCGCCGATTCCCGGGGGATGCGCTCCGGGGAGGAGCGGGGGAGCATGCCGTATTCGGCCGTCACCCAGCCCTCTCCCTTTCCCCTCAGGAAGGGGGGGACGCCAAGCTCCACCGTGGCGGCGCAGATGACCCGGGTCCCGCCCGCGGCGATTTGGACCGAGCCTTCGGCGTGCGGAAGGGGGTGCAGGTCGATCCGCACCGGGCGCATCTCGCCGGGCCGTCTGCCGTCTCTTCTCCGGTTAACCCGTCGGGCCATGGATTCTCCTTCTCCGAGCTTTGTCATCGGGGGGCGGAAGGAGCCTCCCCGGTCCCCACGAGAGCGAACCTCGTATCCAGCCGGGTCAGGGGCCTGCGGATGTCCACGTGGCCCGCCAGGGTCTCGACGCTTTTCCCCTCCACCAGGATGGCCACTTTTTGAATCGCCTCGAAGTTGGCGGTCAGGGTCTGGACGATGGAGGCCACGGTCAGGGCCTCGGCCCAGGCCCCGCCCGGATGGGCCGTGGAGAGTTCTTTGCTGAAGTCCACGTAGGCCGTCCCCTGGCCGTCCAGGAAGACCTCCAGGATCCGGACGCCGCGGGGGAGGGTTTCCACGAGTCCGGCGCGCGGACCCTGGATCAGCTCGTCCAGGACCTGGCGGACGGCGTCGTGAAGCGCAGGGGGCTCGCGCAGCTCGCGCGGCTCAGGCCTCAGCCCCTCTCCGTCGGTCGCCGCGAAGAGAAGGACGAAGCGCCTGCGCTTCGGGGAGGCCGGGGCGCGCTCCGGGCCGGTGGGGGGCGCGACTTGGCCGGGGGGGGGCGTTTCGACCGCCGGCCGGCCGGGCTCCCGATCGACCCGTTCGACATTGAAGAAGAGAATTCCCACGCCGACGCCCAGGGCGATCAGCGCGGGCCAGATCCAACGCAACGGTCAGCTCTCTCCCTGTTGGCCGAAACAATCAGCTGGGGGCGTCTTTTCCCTCAGCGAAGTTCAGGACGGCTTCATAAAGGGCCCGCGCCACCTTGTCCAGGAACTCGTCGCTCTCCAACAGGGACTCCTCCTGGGGGTTGGTGAGGTGGGCGACGCTGACCAGGACCGCCGGCATCTGCGCCCCGCGCAGAACCAGGAGCTCCAGGCTCCGCGCGGGGGCCGCCCGCCGGCCGGTCTCCCGCGCCAGGGCGTCCGCGATGAGCCGGGCGAGCCGGCCGCTCTCGTTCAGGTGAGCCGTTTGCGCGATGTCCCAGAGGATCGCCCGCAGGCGCTCGTTCCCTTCGGGAGGGGGGGCGCCCTCCTTGGGCGGGCCGGAAGGCTCCATGAGAAAGACCCGGGGGCCTTCGGCCTCCCGGCGGAAGTCTCCCTCGGCGTGGAGGCTGATGAAGAGTTGGCCTTTCGCGTTGTTGGCGATGGCCGTGCGCTCCAAAAGCGGCAAGGCGGAGTCTCCCGTGCGGGTCAGAAGAACCCGGATCCCCATCCTCTCCTGGATGAGGGCGTCCAGCTTGCGGGCCACCTTCAGGACCACGTCTTTTTCGAGGAGGCCGCTGGCGCCGCGGACGCCGGCGTCCCAGCCGCCGTGGCCGGGGTCGATCACGATGGTGTGCAGAGGGACGGCGTGCGGGCGCAGCGGGGTCTTGAGCAGGTCTTCCTCCCGGATGGCGCCGGGCGGCGAGATCGGCCGGGAAGGGGACGGAGGGCCCGGGGCCAGCACGGGCGGCAGAGGCCCCTGCGCAAAGCCGCTTTCGGAGACGGCCAGGAGGAGGGGCGCGAGGGCGAAGACGAGCGCCCGGAAAAGGATCTCGCGGCGCGCAAGCCGGATGCCGCCGAGGGATTTGCGGATGCGATCCGTGCAGGGGGTTGCGGAAGTCTTCATGGTCGTACCGTGCCTGGGGTTTTTTAGGGTTCCCTTTTCCCTGGACAAACAAAGGAGTTGCGGTTTGTTCTCCTTTGTGATAATTGAGGACCGGTTTTCGGGTCACTTGGCCCGGGAGAGCCCCCTTGGCACAGTCAATGTATCACAAAGCCGAAGGCCCGCGCGCTGGAATTCCTCGCGCCGCTCCGAACCGCTCCTTGGGGGTGCGATGAGAGAGGGGAGGGTTTGAGATGGAGGGATGGAAGGGCGCCGGCCTCTCACGGGCGCTGACGGTCGCGTGGGTCGCGTTCGTCCTGGCGGGATGCGCGGCCTCCCCCCCCGAGAAAGGCAGACAGGAGCTGGCCCCGCAGTACCGCTTTGAAGACGTCCCCGTTCATCCGAGCCTGCGGATCGACAGCCACGAGTCCTTCATCTTCGAGACGCGGAGCCTGAAGGCCGGGATCCTGGTGTATCGCGGCAGTCCATCGATGACCGAGGTCGTGGAATTCTTCAAGGCGGAGATGCCCAAGCACGCCTGGCGCCTGAACAACTCGGTGGAGGCGAGGGGGGCCGTGACGCTCAATTTCGACAAGGAGGGGTGGAGCGCCTTGATCCGCGTCTCGCGGGGCGCGATCGCCACCGACGTGGAGATCACCATCGGCCCCAAGGACTCCAGGGAGCCGGCGGTCCCCCCCCCGCCAACCCGAAGATAGGGGCGGCGTTCGGGGCCCCGAAAGAATGAGGGGTGGAAGCCCATGGGGGATTGTGCGCGGGAGTGGGTGATGCTGCTCCGCGTCGTCCAGGGCCAGATGGAGGCGGCGATCCTTCGTTCCCGTCTGGAGAGCGAGGGGATCCCCGTGGCCCTGCGGTACGAATCGGTGGGGCCGCTGTACGGGATCACGTCCAACGAGTTGGGAGAGGTGCAGGTCTTCGTCCCTCGGGGGTTCTTCGATCCGGCGCGCCGGCTGCTGTTTCCGGACGGCCGGCTCGAGCCCCAGGGGGAAGAGGCCGCTTGAGGCGGCGGGCGAGGTCTTCCGTCCCGTCGGCTGAGGGGGCGTTCGCTGGCGCGGGCGGAAGTCCTTCTCCCCGGGCCGGGAGGCCGGAGGAGGACGCCCGGCGCAGGGCGGGGGGGTCCGCCGCGTCGCGGATCGGGTGAAGGGCGAGAGATGTCCATCGAAGAAGGCCGCGAAACCCTGCGCAGGCTTCTCCGGGAGAAGTCCTTCGAGGAGCGGGAGGTCGTTCTGACCTCCGGTTTGAAGAG
>JACPRG010000131.1 GCA_016190025.1 Candidatus Tectimicrobiota bacterium | reverse complement strand
GGACAGAGGCCGGCCCCGGGCCGGGCATCCCCTTCGCCTAGGAGGCGTTGGGGTTGTACTTGTTGGTGTAATGAACCCCCTCCCGGGGATCCAAATCGCTCTTGGGGAACTTCTCGGGTTCCATGCCGTGGAGCAGATCCATGGCGTTCTGAACCGCTTTGGAACTGATCATCCCATCCGCCGACAGAGAGTCCTTGAGGGCGTCAATCGAGAGGGCGAGGATCTCTCGGGGAATCCCCGGGAAACGCTTCTGGGCGGCGTCCACGGCCACCTTGACGTTGTTTCTCCACAAGCGGTTCGCCGCGTTCATTGCCCGGGAGATGGCCCGGACCGTTTTCTCGTTCCTCTCCAGCCAATCCTGACGGACGACGATCGCAAGATAGTGGTAGTCGCGGAACTCGGGAACGTCTCCTGCCGAGCTCTTGATGATGATCTTGCCGTGGCCTTCCTTCTCCAGCCAATGCGGGCCGGGCGCCGAGAGCACGTAGGCGTCTATCCGTCCGGTCCGAAGGGAGGGGCTCAGGTTCGCCCCTCCCACCGGAATGAGCTGCGCGTCGCGGTCGGGATCCAGCCCGGCCCGCCTCATGTAGTACCGCACCACGACATCCGACAAGGCCCCCGGCGCCGAGATCCCGATCTTCAATCCCTTCAGGGCCTTGTAACGGTCCCCCAGGGGCATATCCCGCCGCAGGCTCCGGGCCTGAACGACGTTCTCGCGGACGATCAGGTCCATGATCATCCGGTTGGCCAAACTGTAGAACCCGATGGTTTTCTTGCCTCTCTGGCGGAGCAGGACGGACTCTCTCACGGTGGTGGAGGTGGAAACTTCGGTCTTTTCGGCGATCAGCGCCGTCGTCACGAGCCCGCCCGCCTTGGCGAGGCTGATCTGGTAATCCAGGCCCTCTTTGGCGAACAAGCCGTTCTCCTTCGCCACGTAGACGACCGTCATGTGGAGGGCGTTGAAGTTGGAGGTGTGGACCTTCGTCAGGCCCGCGCCGTCCCTCGGGAAGACCCCAAGAAGCAAACCCAACGTCCCAAGGCCCAGCGCAAGAATTCTTCCCGTCCGTTTCATGGCCGCCTTTTCTCCTGGCTAGGAAAATCCCCCCGAGCCGCACTTCCGGATGCGCGCTCAACGCCAGACCGGAATTTCCCGTGTCGTCACCTCTTACCATCGACCGGCTTGTCGGATCAACCGAAAAAATCACGCATGCAGAACGCATCGAAGCCGGGCCCTCGCGGGGCGGCGCCGCGAGCCGCCGGGCCCCGGGTTGCCACCGCGCCTTGAGCGTCGGATAATCGGGGCGGTCGTCGCGGCGTCCGCCCCCGCATCCCCGGAGAAATTTCGGGATGGCTCAGGATCTTCGCTCGTTCTTGAAGCACCTTCAGGCCGTCGCGCCGGAGGAGCTGCGCCGCGTGCGGCGGGAGGTCTCCCGGGACTGGGAGCCCATCGCCGTCATCGCCAAGATGGACCGGGAGGGGATGTACCCCGCCGTTCTGTTCGAGCGGGTCAGGGGCTTCGAGTTCCCCGTGGTCGCCAACCTCCTGGCCTCCCGGAGAAAGTTCGCCCTGGCCCTGCAGACCACCGAGGAGCGGGTGACGGAGGTTCTGGCCGAGCGCAGAGGGCGGTCGATTCCCCCCCTGCCGGTGGGGACGGGTCCGGTCAAGGAGGTGAAGCACATCGGCGAAGAGGCCGACCTTCGTCCCCTGCCCATCCTGCTGCACCACGAGCGCAACGACGCCCCGTACATCACGCTGGGGGTGCTCGTGGCGAAGGACCCCGAGACGGGGGCCTGCAATCTCGGCATCTACCGCCATAAGCTCCTGGACCGCAACCGGCTGGGCGTTTACTACAGCTGGGGCAAGCGGCTCCAGTACATCCACCGCAAGGCGGAGCTGCGGGACGAGCCCCTGGAGTGCGCCATCATCCTGGGGATGCACCCGGCCTTCTGCATCGCCTCCCAGGCCCAGGCGTCGGGAGAGGACGACGATGAATACGAGGTGGCCGGGGGGCTTCTGGGCGAGCCCCTGGAGCTCGTGAAGTGCGAGACGGTGGACGTCGAGGTCCCGGCGCACGCCGAGATCGTCATCGAGGGAAGGATCCTCCCCCATGCCCGCCAGCGGGAGGGCCCCTTCGGCGAGTACCACCGCTACTACGGCCAGATCGTGGACGCCCCGGAGATGGAGGTGACGGCCATCACCCACCGGCGGGACGCCATCTACCACAACGTGGGCGACTACGTCGAGATGGTCGTCCTCAACAGCCTGACCAAAGAGGGACATCTCCTGCGGGAGCTGCGCCGGGTGATGCCGACCGTCCGGGCCGTGCGCATTCCCCTGTCCGGGGTGATGTACCACGCCTACATCCAGATGGAGAAGGTGAACGAGGGGGACGCCAAGAACGTCCTCATGGCCGCGCTCACCCGGACGCCCTACCTGAAGACGGCCTTCGCGTTCGACGGGGACGTGGACATCTTTGACGAGGACGAGGTGCTCTGGGCCCTTTCCACCCGGGTTGTCCCCGACCGGGACGTCTTCTGGGTTCCCGGGGCCCGCGGCAACCGGCTGGACCCGACGACCTACACCCTCACCCGCCTCGCGCGCGACGGGATGGTGACGAAGATGGGCGTCGACGCCACGGCGCCTCTGGGCTATCAGGACGCCTTCCCCCGAAGGGCGAGAATTCCGGGCGCGGAGACGCTTCGCCTGGAGGCCCTCCTCGGCGCGGGAAAGGCGTGATGTTCCCGCTGCCCGCTGAAGCGCGACCGGGCGGCTGAGCCGCCTCGAATGATGTGCCAGCCTGCCGCGCGGAGGTGTGTTGCGCAGGGCCGGCCGCGCTGCGGCTAAGGCGTTTTGTTCCTCGGGACCTTTCTGGACGGGACCTTCAGCCGCCTTCCGTAGGGATGGACCTGCCCCGGACCGTGGCCGATGGGGGGCTTCCGGCGGGCCAGCCTTTTCCTGAGGGCCCGCGTCGCCGGTTCATCCACCTCGTACTCCAGGGCCTCGGGGTCTCCCACGCGGATCACAACCCCGTAGACCTCCCGGGCGACGGCGAGGGAGATGACCTCGTTCATCACATCCCGGAGGACGAGCTTGGGATCGCGCCTCCTCGGGTCGCCGAAGCCCCCGCCACCGTTGCTTCGGAAATGGACGGTATCGCCCGGCCCCACCGGGACGCCCGCGGAGTGCATGCCCAGGCTTTGCTCCCGGGGGGTTCCCTCGTTGAGGACCAGGGAGTTGGGCCCGCCGTTGAAACCGCCGGCGAGGCCGTAGGGGGTGACCTCCTCCCGGTCGCCGTGAATGGTGATGACCGCTTCCCCCCAAAGCCGGAAGTGGCGCTGGAAGCCGAACCCGCCCCGGAATTTTCCGTGGCCGCAGGAGTCGGGAAGGGCCTCGGCCTTGAGATAGGTGTAAGGATACCAGCGCTCCAGGACCTCCACTGGCTGGTTGCAGGCCCCGCCGGCGAACATCATCATCATGAAGCTGGGGCCGTCCCGGTCCACCCGGGCTCCCTGGCCCCCCTCCATCCAGTTGTAGGAGACAAAGCGGTTTCGGGTCCGGGGGTGGATCCCGCCGCAGACGCAGTTCTCCAAATTGACGGTGCCCGCGTGAATCTGCCGGGGGTTCACCTGGGCCAAGACCTGGGCCCAGCACCCCATGACGGCCGCGTCCACCTTCTCGTAGGTGCCGGCGCAATAGCCGGCCATGGGGGAGGGAGGCTGGATGTGGACGGTGGTCCCCGGTTGGCTGAGGATCTCCACGGCCCGGATGATGCCGTTGTTCAGGGGGGTGAGGTGCGGGAAGCAGTGAAGCGTGCCGTCGAGGGCGGCCGAGATGAGGCCCGGCCGGGTGAGCCCGGTCGGCCCCTTGGGCGCCGGGTCGCACTTCAGGAAATCCAGCGTGGCCTGGTCCCCCCGGAGGGTGAGGGCGCAGTGGATTTTGACCCTGGGATGCCTGGGGTCCCCCTCGTCCATGTCGGAGTAGTCCACGAACTCGTAGGTCCCGCCGGGGAGGCGGGCGACCTCCTGGCGGAACAGCCGCTCGGAGTAGTTCATGGACTCCTCGAAGGCCCGCCGGAGGGCCTTGATCCCGTACTTCTCCGCGTACTCCTGCAAGCGCATCTCCATGACCTTCACGGCCTGATACTGGGCCGCCAGGTCGCCCATCCGGTCGTGGGGAACCCGGACGTTCCACCGGATGAGCTCGAAGGCCGACTTGACCGGCCGGTCCCGGTCGTAGAGCTTCAGGGTGGGGAGAAGCAGGCCCTCGGCGTAGACCTCGCGGGCCTTGGGGTTGAAGGTCCCCGGGACGGGCCCCCCCACGTCGGTCCAGTGACAATTGGCGATAGTGAAGGCGATGTGCTCCCCCTTGTAGAACACCGGGCGGACGAGGCGGATGTCCTGGGTGTGGGTCCCCCCGCGGTAGGGATTGTTGAAGGCGTACACGTCCCCGGGGCGAAATCCCTCCTCCACGTCCTCGACGACGCTCTGCACCGTTCCCTCGAACGTCCCGAAGTGGGGGGTGTGGTCCCGGACACCGTGGGCCACGAGGCGGCCATCGGTCGTCAGCAGGGAGACCGAGAAGTCCCGGCCCTCGGTGATGGCCGGGGCGTAGGCCACCCGCTCGATCATGGCGCTGCCCTGGGAACACAGGTCCCGAAAGGCGCTCCGGAGGACCTCGAAGGTGATGGGGTCCATGTGGACGAGAGACCTCCCTCCCTTCGGTTTCGCCATGGCGCGGGCCTCCTCCCGAAGAATGTCCTCCCGGCGGGTCAGCGGCCGTCGGGGGAGATGATCAGGTTCGAATAGCCGTCCACCACCGCAGCCGCCCCCGGAGGGAGGACGGTCGTGGAATCGGGCTGCTCGATGACGGCGGGGCCTTTGAGCCTCGCCCCCACCCCCAGGGCCGCCCGGTCGTAAATCCTCGTGTCCGTGAAACCGCCGCTCTCCCGGAAAAAGACCCGCCGCCTCCCCTTCAAGGCGTCCCGGGCGTCCCCCTTCTTCCGGCTCCTCCGCAGGACCCCTTTGGGCACGACCCCGATGGCCGCGAGGCGGGCATTGCTCACCTCGACCTCGCCGTACTCCTCAGGGATCTGGTATCCGAACTCCTTGCGGTACTGCCCCAGGAAGGTCTCGACGATCGCCTCGACCGCCCCCTTCCCGATCCGGCCCGGCGGCACCGCGATGGTCATGTACTTGGACTGAGGGAAATACTTCACGTCGGCGTAGCGGTGGAACTCGACCCGCTCCAGGGGGATCCTCTCGCCCTTGAGGGTCTTGCGCGCCTCCGCCTCGAGGTCCCGGTAGGCCCGGGCCAGCTCCTCCGACGAGAGCAGGGCGGTTCTCTTGAGGACGGGCCGGATGAAGTCGTGCCGCACGTCCACCCGGAGCGCCCCGAAGGCCGATGTCACACCTGGATACCGCGGAACGATGACCCTGGGGATCTTGAGCTCGGCCGCCATGGAGACGGCGTGCATCGGCCCCGCCCCGCCGAAGGCCACGAAGGCGAAATCCCGGGGGTCATACCCCCGGACGACGGTGATCAGCTTGACCGCGTTGATCATGTTGGCGTTGGCGAGACGCAGGATTCCCTCCGCCGCCTCCTCGACGGACATCCCCAGGGGGCGCGCGACGTTCTCGGCGATGGCTTCCCGCGCCTTGTCCGGATAAAGGGTCATGGCTCCGCCCAGGAACTGATCGGGGGCGATGACCCCCAGAACCACGTGGGCGTCGGTGTTGGTCGGCTGGTGGCCGCCCCGGCCGTAGCAGGCCGGTCCCGGCTGCGCCCCGGCGCTTTGGGGGCCGTTTTTGAGCGAGCCGCCCTCGTCAATCCAGGCGATGCTGCCGCCCCCGGTTCCGATGGAAGTGATGTCCACGCAGGGGAAGCGGATCGGGATGGTGAACTCGACGTTGAAGCCGGGCTTGTACAGGGGTCGCCCCTTCCAGACGAGGGACAGGTCGGCGCTCGTCCCCCCCATGTCGAAGGTGATGAGGTTTTCGTGCCCGGCCAGAGAGCCGATGTAGGCACCGCCGACGACCCCCCCGGAGGGGCCGGAGAGGCAGGTCCGGGCCGGGATGGCGCGGGCCAGGTTCGGGCTGATGACCCCGCCCCCCGAATGAATAATCAGGATGTCCCCTTGAAACCCCCAGGCCTTGCTCCGGGCCTCCAGCTCACCCAGGTAGCGGTCCAGGATCGGCCCCAGGTACGCGTTGACGACGGTGGTGCTGGTGCGCTCGAACTCCCGCATCTCGGGGAACACATCGCTCGAGGTGCAGATGTAGGCGCCGGGAAGGAGCCGGGAGAGGATCGCCTGGGCCCGCCTCTCGTGCGCGGGATTCATGAAGGCGTTGAGAAAGCAGATGGCCACGCTCTCCACGCCCCGCTTGCGGAAGACCCGGGCGATCCGCTTGAGGGCCTGCTCCTTCAGCCGGACCAGGACATCGCCTTCGTAGCCGATCCGCTCGGGAACGGTGAGCCGGTTGTACCGGGGGACCAGCGGCGGAGGCGGGTCCCACGTCAGGTCGAACACCTCGGGGCGCTCACCGCGGGCGTCTTCGAGGATGTCCCGGAAACCCTCGGTGGTCACAAGACCCGTCCGGGCGCCCTTGCGTTCCAGAATGGCGTTCGTGGCGATGGTCGAGCCGTGCCGGAAGGTGCGCATCTCCTCGGGGTTCGGGACGGCCCGCCGCAGCGCTTCCAGCACCCCTTCGATGAACGTCGGGGGGGTGGAGGGGACCTTGAAATTTGTGATCTGTCCGGTCTCTTCGTTCAAACACACCAAGTCCGTAAAGGTCCCCCCGATGTCAATCCCGACGCTGTATCTGGCCATGAATCCTCCTCCGCGCGGGGATTGCCCTTCGCGACACGGCCCTCGAAAGGCGATCGCACGAACGGCGGGTCCTTCGCTGCGCTTTCAGAGATGACAGCAGACACAGAGGGGGGGCGGCACTGGCGGCTTGGGGCCTGCAACCCCTTGCCCGCCAGTGCCGCCCGGCTTCCGGCTCTATTGCCCTCCCTTGGATTGCAAGAGCGCACAGACGCCGAGGCTGATCGACCCGAGGAAAAGCGTGTTGGCGAAGTCCAGGTAGGACAGGGAAGCGACCGATGCGAGTTGATGACCGACGGTGAACCTGGAGATGATCGCCAGGATCACGGAAACGACGCCGAGCAGAAAACCCACCGTCACCAGTTGTTTCATCTTTTTTCTCCTCCCTAGAGGGACCCCGCTCTATAATAACATCATTTTCACGCGCGGGCGCAAGGGACGGCTGCCGTTTGACCCCGTTTCCACACCTCTTTTGACATGAGCCCGGATCGACAAGTGGACAAAAAGGCGGACCTTGTCATTCGGAACTGCCAATTCGTCAACGTGGCCACCCAAGAGATCTATCCGGCGGACATTGAAATCTCCACCGGACGGATTTCCGGGGTCCGGCCTCCCGGCCGGGGGCGCGGGCATCGCGTCTTGGACGCGCACGGGCTGTACGCGACGCCCGGCTTCATGGACGCTCACCTTCACACGGAATCCTGCCTCCTCACGCTTCCCCGGTTCGCCGCAGCCGTCCTGCCCGCCGGGACCACCACCGTCTTCATCAATCCCCATGAAATTGCCAACGTCCTGGGCATCCGGGGCGTCCAGTGGCTTGTGCAGGCGGCGGCCCGATTGCCGCTGCGCGTCTACCTGATCGCCCCCTGCAAGGTGCCCACGGCGCGCGGCCTGGAGACCTCCGGCGCCAGCTTCGGCCGGAGGGAAATCGAGGAGATGGCCGGGTGGCCCGGCGTCTTGGCCATGGGCGAGCTCAACGGGGACCGGCTGCTCGCGGGAGAACCCAGGCAAACGCGGCTTCTCAAGCTGACCAAAGAGTTCGGCAAGATGCCGGCGGGGCATCTCTCCGGCGTCCGCGCCTCCGATCTCGTCCGGCTGCAAAAAATGGGCGTGCGAGACGACCACGAATGCGTCACATTCGAGGAGGTCCGGGACCGGAGCCGCGTCGGGATCACCTCGTTCCTGCGGGAAGGCTCAGCCGCGAGGAGCCTCGACGCGATCATCCCCGCCCTGGTGCGGTCGGGCATGAGCACGGAGCGCCTTTGCTTTTGCACCGACGACAAGCACGCGGACGACCTGTTGAGGGAGGGCGGAATCAGCCACTGCGTGCGGAAGTCCATCGCCCTCGGGCTTTCCGCCGTCCAGGCGCTGGCCATGGCCTCCAGGAATTGCGCCCGCCATTACGGTCTGGAAGGCGAGAGAGGCTCTCTCTTGCCCGGCGAAAAGGCCGACCTGCTTCTGCTCCCTTCCTTGCGGACCATCCGACCCCGCTACGTGCTCGTCGAGGGCCGCGTCGTCCACGGGCCGGACGCGACGTACCGGCCCCCGCGCCTCGCGCCCGCACCCGCGTGGTGCGTCGGGACCCTCCGCATTCCCCGGAGCTTCCCCGGGGATATCCTGAAGATCGCCGCGCCCCGCCCGGGCGCCCGGAAAACCGCGGCGCGGGTCATTGAGGTGACGCCGGATTCTTTGCTGAAGAAGGAGCTTTGCCTGGAGGTTCCCGTCCGAAGGGGCGCTTTTGCGAGCGACCCTGGGAACGACATCCTGAAGATCGCCGTCCTGGACAGGTACACGGGCAAGGGCCGGGCCTCCTCAGCCTTCGTTCGGGGTTTTGGCCTGCGGGAGGGGGCGCTGGTTTCCTCGGTCGCGCACGACCACCACAACCTGATCGGCGTGGGCGCAGCCGATGAGGAAATCCTGGCGGGTTTCCACATTCTGGGGGAATCCGGGGGCGGGTTGTGCGCGGTGCGCGGAGGGAAAGCCCTGGCGCTCCTCCCTCTGCCCATCGCCGGCCTCATGAGCGACCGGCCGCTCGCGGAAATTGTCAAGGGGCTCGGCGAGGTGAATCGGGCCGCGAGGCAGCTCGGCTGCGGTCTTCCTTCCCCCTTTGTGACGCTCTCCTTTCTTTCCCTGGTCTCGATCCCGGACCTCGGCCTCACGGACCGGGGGCTCTTCCGGACCTTGGGTCGGGAAAAGGTCCCGGTCGCCCTCCGCAGGCCCCCCCGGACCCGTCGAGCCGAGCGGGCCCCAACCGGCTCCGGATCAGGATCCCTTTGAGTTCCGGATCTCCCGCAGGTAGTTGTAGATGGTGAACGGCGAGACCCGGAGAATTTCCGCGACCCGGTCGGCGGCGCCCTTCAGCAGGAAGACCCCCCGCTCCTCCGCGTAGCGGGTGACCAGAAACTTGTCCCGCTTTTTCATCAAGTGGACGGGTTTTCCCACGCGCCCCAGGGCGTCGCGCATGATCTCGTCGAGCGTGTCCTGCACGTCTTTCCCGAAAGGCTCCCGGCCGTTCCCCCCCGGCTTGGACCCTCGCGCGGCCCGCCAGGGCTCGGCCTGCACGAAGTCGTCGAGGACCTGCTTGTACATGAGGGCGGCGGACAGGTCATAATTGAGGCAGAGCGCCCCGATGGCGTTGCCGACGTTGTCATGGATGAAAAAGATGGCGCTCTTCAGGGGCTTGCCGGAGGACGTCGAAGAGCGGAGATTGGACAGATTTTCTCTCGTCTTTCCCGCCTTCAGGAGGTGGAGCAGAAGCTCCGTCACGGGACCGCCGACGGACCGCTCCGTGACGTTCCCCTCGATGGCGACGATCGACCTCTCCAGGTTCCGGAAATCATGGAGAACGATCTCGCAAGAGGGGCCCAGAAACTCCGCGAGACCCTTCGCCATTTTCTTATAGTCGCTGAAGACTCTCCGCCGGCTGACGGCGTCCCCGGAAGCGACCGCGCGGTCCATCAGGGATTCGGGTCTCACCTCTTCAATATAAGCGTGTCTTTTTCGCGCCATCCGAGCGTCACCTCATCTCCGGCGCGGTGCATCAGGCCGTCCTCCTCGTTTTGCAGCGTGGCGACGACCCGCTCACCGGAAGCGGAGCAGACGTATTGTATCGTTGGCCCGAGATACGTCACAAAATCAACCCGGGCCTTCAACTGATTCAGGGACTCGGCGCCCTCCTGCGGCGGACGCATGCGGATCCGGCAGCACTTCACGAATACGACGACCGGGTCTCCCACCGCGAGGCGCTCGAATCCCCTTCCCCGCAGATCCATCCCGCCCGACGTCCGCACCCTCGCAGCGGGGCCCTGGACCTCGGCCACCCGGCCCTCGATCCGGTTGGACTGGCCGAGGAAGCTCGCCACAAAGGGGTGGCTCGGCTTTTCAAACAAATCGATGGGGGTCCCCTGTCCGACCACCTCCCCCAGATTCATCAGGACCATCCGGTCCGACATCACCAGGGCCTCCTCCTGATCGTGCGTCACAAAGACCGTGGTGATCCCCACGTCTTTCTGGATCTGGCGGACCTCGATCCGCATCTCCTCGCGAAGCTTTGCGTCCAGGTTGCTGAGGGGCTCGTCCAGGAGCAGGACCTCGGGCTCGATGACCAGCGCGCGCGCCAGGGCGACGCGCTGCTGTTGCCCCCCGGAGAGCTGGTGGGGTTTTCGGTCCTCGAACCGCGGGAGCCGGACGGTCTCCAGCGCGCGGGCCACGCGGCGGCGGATCTCCTGGCGGGGAACCTTCCGCATCTGGAGACCGAAGGCGACGTTGGAAAACACCGTCATGTGCGGGAACAACGCATAGTTTTGGAAGACCATCCCCGTGTTTCTCGTGTGGGGCGGGGCCTGGGTCACATCCCGCCCGCCGATCAGGATCCGTCCCACGTCCACATCCTCGAACCCGGCGATGCTGCGAAGCGTCGTTGTCTTGCCGCAGCCGCTCGGACCCAGGAGAGCGACAAACTCCCCTTCCTCGACCCGCAGGTTGAAGCCTTTCACCGCGGGGACGTCGCCGAACGACTTCCACAGGTTCCGGATTTCCAGCGTGCCCAAGAGTCCGTCCCTCAATCCAACAGCCGGATGCGGAACACCTTCTCCAGGAGAACCGTCGGAATCAGAATGCCCATGACCAAGAGACCCCCCACGGCCGTGACCAGGGGATCAAACTGGAGGTCCAAGTAATTGACCATCACGATCGGGAGCGTGACGACCGGCGCGCTCGTCAAGAACAAGGAAAGGGGCACGTTGCCGAAGGACATGATAAACGCGAAGACAAACCCCGAGGTCACGCCCGGGCGGATCATCGGCAAAGTCACCTTCCACAGCGTCCTGAAATAACCCGCGCCCAGGTTCCTGGCCGCCTCTTCGACGCTTCGATCGAAGCGCGCGAGGCTCGACAGCAGCGCCCGAAGGACGAAGGGCACGATAAAAACGGCGTGAATCAGCACGAGACCCGTGACCGAAGCCGGAATCCCGATCATCGAAACAAACCGGAGCATCGCAAGGCCCATAACGATCTGGGGAAGGGCCAGCGGGGCCATGAAGAAGGCCATCAAGAGGTCCTTCCCCCGGAAGGTCGTCCGGCTCACCCGGAGCGCAAAGGGGACGGAAAGGACGAGGGCCAGCAGGCCGGCGAGGAAGGCGACCCGGGCGCTGATCCAGATGCCGTTGAGAAAGTCTTCCTGAGCGAAGACCTGCCGGTACCACGTCAGCGTGAAGGACTCAAACACGCTGGGAAAGGTCGGGGCCGAATTGAAGCTTCCGACAACGACGATCAGCAACGGAGCCAGGAGGAACACATAGGCCCCCAGGAGGAACGCCAGCGAAAGCCCCGTCCCGGCCACTCTGACGATTCGGTGCCTCATCCCTCGCCCCTCAACCCATCCTCGCCAGAACCTTGTTGTACAGGAAGATCACGACCAGGGAGAAGACGAGCAATATCACGGCGCACGTGGCCGCCATTTGAAAATTGAAGGTGGCCGTCATGAACTGAGAAATGAGCGTCGTGACGACCAGAAGGGCGCTTCCCCCGATGTACTGGGGGGTGACGTAGGCGCTGATGGCCAGGGAGAACGCGATCAGCAAGCCCGAGAGGACCCCCGGCATCGAGAGGGGAAGCGTCACCCGAAAGAAGGTCTTCATCGGCCCGGCCCCGAGGTTGCGCGCCGCCTCCTCGAGCGAGGGCGCGATGCGGACCAGGACCGCGAAGACGTTCAGAACAATGAACGGAAACACGTAGTGCGTCAGAACGATGACGAGGCCCGTCTCGGTCCCGAGGAACCGGATCGGCTCCCGGGTGACTCCCAAAGCCATCAGATACCGGTTCAGGTTTCCGCCCTTGGAGAGGATGATCATCCACCCCAACAGAACCGGCACCACTCCCGCCAACAGGGGGAAAGTCATCAGCAGGATCAGCGTGCCTCCGATGCGCTTGGAGAATCTCCGCAGGATGCAGGCGGTCGGATACCCGATCAGCAGGCCGAGCGCCACGGAGAGCAAGGAGATCCGCAGGCTCCGCCAGAGAGCCTCGATGTAGAACTGCCTGCTGAAAAAATAGCCATAGTTATTCAACGTGATCGGCCCGCTGAACTTCCTCACCAGGACGTTCGGCTCAAGGCTCAGACTGATCACCTGGGAGAGCGGAAACACGAAAATCGCCAGAAAGAAGATCCCCACCGGCAGGAACGGCAGCCACTGAGCGGCCTGGAAGCGACGCGCGGAGACGCTCACGGTTTCCCTCGAAAGCCTCTCCAGGGGCGGGAACCCGCCGCCCCCGGAGAGGCGCCTGACCTACGTCCGGTCACTTCCAATGGGGAATGACCTCGATGTTGAACCGCTCCGTCCATTCATCCCGGTGCTCCGCGATGTAGACTTCGTCGAAGTAGCGAGTCTTCTCCAGGTTTTTCCCGTACACCAGTTTCGGGGCCAGCTCGGCCGAGATCTGGACGTTGCGATTGGTCGGGGACTGGCTGTTGATTCGGGCGTTGTCCGTCTGGTAGCGCGCCCCCATCAGGTCGTTGATGAACGCCTCGGCGAGCTTCCGCTTCCGGGCAGGCCGGGTCATCATGACGTAGTTCACCTCGCCGAAGGCGCCGTCCTCGGGGAACACGAAGCCCAGGGGCAGGCCCCGCTCGATCTGCGGGTTGATGAAGAGGTTGAGGTCAACGACCAGGTCGAACTCCCCGCTCTTGGCCAACGGGGCCCACTGGGTGAAGAAGCCGAACACCTTGGCCGGCTTCAGTTCCGCCAGCTTCTTGAATCCGGGGGCGATGTTCTGGATGGACCCGCCGCCGAGCTCCGCGGCGCGGATGAGGAAATAGGCGGCGGAGCTGTATGTGATGTTCGGAAGCGCCAGGCGGCCCCGGTACTTCTTGTCCCACAACTGCTCCCATCGGGTCGGGGGCGTCTGGACGTTTTTGACGTGGTAACCGATCCCGGTCGCGTGCGTCCCATAGGCCGGGCCGTGCTCCGCGAACCGGCGCGCCCACGGGTAGAGGTGTTTGGCGTTCGGAAGCTTGTCGAGGTCGATCTTGTCCGCCAGGTCTTCTTTGATGGCCCGGTAGGCCATCTCGGTGGTCGCCAGAAAGACGTCGATCTGCGGGTTGGCCTTCTGCGCCCGGAGCTTGGCGAACCTCGGGGCGGAGTTGGCGATCTCCAGCTGAATCTTGACGTTGTGCCTCTTCTCGAACTCGGGGATCATCCGCTCCACCAGGGACGCCCGGGTGAATCCCCCCCAACTGGCCACCACAAGGGTCTCTTGCGCGTGCGCCTTCCTCAGGGGATACAAGGCGGCCGCGGCCCCCGCCGCGGCCGCAGCCGCCGAGGCCCTCAGGAATCCCCGCCGGGAGAGCGTCCCTTTCCGTGGGGTGCAAGCCCCGCCATCGCGCTTCTTCATGATTTTCCCTCCTCTTGCACTCTGGCCCTCGAGAAGACTTGGCATCCCCCCCATCCGGTAGCATTGTCGTCTAGGCTCAGGCCCCTTTGTCTTTCGCGCCCCTCCTTTCCGCGATCCCCGCCAGGAAAAACAGGACCGACCAAGTCGCGATCCAATGAAGCGCCGGCTCCGGCGAAGGGACCCACCCGATCACGTAGGCCCGGAATCCGGCTCGTCCTGCCTCGCGGCAGACCCCGAGCAGGTCCGACACGGCGATCCCCATCGGCTCATCCAACCCGGGGGCGCAGCCGATGTCCAAGACATCCAGATCGACGCTCAGGAGCGAGTCCCGCGCCTGGGACAAGGTGTCCTCCAGGATCTCCCGCAGACAAGGTCCCAGCCCGCGGGCCAGGACCTCCTGGGCGAGAAAGACCCGAGTCCCCCGGCGCCGGAACCATTCCACCTGCCCCGGCACGTTCCGGGGCCCCCGAAGGCCCAGGTGGGCGTGGCGGATCGGCTCGGAGACGGGCAGACACAGCGCGAGAGAGAGCCAGGAGGCCCCCTTTCCGGAGGCGTCCGCGTCGTCCTCCAGGTTGTCCCCGTGGGCGTCCAGCGTGAGAAGCCCGACGGCGTCCGACCGTTGCGCGAAGGCCCGAACGGCGCCCAGACTGGCGGCCGCCTCCGTGCCCCCGAGCACAATGGCGACGACGCCGGCGTCGAGCACCTCCCCCACCTTTCGGGCGGTCAGCGCGGCCGCCGCTTCCCCGTCGGCGGACAAGGGGATGGGGGCGTCGCCGTAGTCCACGAGTCTCAGGTGCTCAAACACGTCCAGGTCGAGCTCGGGCAAGTAGCCGCCGTACTTGATGGAATCCTGGCGGAGCCGCAGGGGGCTCAGGCGCGAGTCCCGGTACACCCGCCCCGGGCCCGGCGGACCCTGGTAAGGCGCCCCCACGACGGCGGCGTCGGCCCCCTGCAAATCCGCGGGGCTCCGCGCGAGGGGCACGGCCAGGAAGGTGGGCACGTCCGCGTACACGCAGGGAAGGGTCGAAGGGTGGATCGGGTCCATCGCCTTGCGGTACTCGGGGCGGGTCATCTTCGGACTCGATCTCCTGACGGATTAGACAAGGGCCGGGGCTCTGCCGGCCGGAACGAAGGCCCCCTGACCCGGCTCGGCCGCCAGCCCGCCACGGCGCACCACAGGCCGGCCCCGGACGAGAACCGTGTCGGCCTTCCCCCTTCCCTTCACGCCCTCAAAGGGCGTCCAATCCGTCGCGGTCTGCAGCCTGTCAGGATGGATCTCGAATGGCGCATCTCCGTCCCAGAGGACGAGGTCCGCGTCCTTGCCGACCGAGAGGGCGCCTTTGCGGCCGTCGAGGCCGAAGATCTCCGCCGCCCGGGTCGCGCAGGCCCCGACCCACCGCTCGAGGGACAGCCGGCCCGCCAAGACTCCCTCGCTGAAGGTCAGGCACATGCGGGTCTCCACGCCCGGCACCCCAGCCTCAACGCCCCAGATGGAATCGAAGCCCGGCCGCTTCTCGCGCCTCAACGGGGCGTAGTGATCCGAGACAATGCAGTCGAGCGTGCCGTCGGCCAGAAGCGCCCAGAGCCCCTCGCCCCTTCGGCG
Source organism: Candidatus Tectimicrobiota bacterium (assembly GCA_016190025.1). Next base: position 5,551 of record JACPRG010000131.1, on the reverse strand, counting down.
GGGGCGGACGGGCGGCGTCACCTGGAGAAACGGGCCGAGGCGGGGAAGGTCCTCCTCCCCCAGGAGGAGGTAGTGGGGGCAGGTCTCTGCGGTCACGGGGAGGCCGCGCTTTTTGCCGTCCCGGACCAGTTCGGCGGCCTCGCGGCAGGTGACGTGAAAAACGTGAAGGCGGTTGCCCGCCCATTTCGCCATCTCCAAAGCCGCCTGGATCGCCTCACACTCCGAGCCGACGGGCCGGGAGCGCGCGTGGGCCAGGGCGTCGCTTCGGCCTTCGGCCCTTGCGCGGGCTTCCAGGTAGCTGTTGATCTCGTCGCTCTCGGCGTGGACGACGGCCGGGACTCCGAGCTCGGCCAGCTCCTGAAAGGCGACCCACTGAAGCCCCCGGGGGACGGCGGGAATCCCGTCCAGCCGGGACATGAAGAACTTGAAGGCGACGACGCCCTGGTCGCGGGCCCAGGCCAGGTCCTTCACGTGCTCCTCGGTGAGGACGACGGCGTGAAAGGCGAAGTCGACGGCCGACGACCCGGCCTCTTTCAGGCGCTTGGGGATGGCGGTGCGGTAGGACTCCTTCGTCGGGGGGATGAAGTCGATGAACGTGGTCGTCCCGCCGGCCGCAGCGCCCAGACTGTTGGACGCGAAGCCGCCCCGGTGCTCGCAGCCCCGCGGGTGAAGATGGACGTGGGGATCGACCCCGCCGGGCAGGACCCACATGCCTGCGGCATCCAGAATCTCTCGGCCCTCCGGAAGGTACGCCTCTTCGCCGAGGGCGACGATTCGTCCCTCGTGCACCGCGACGCCGGACCGAAGGACGCCCGACGGCGTCACGACGCGCCCGTTGTGAATCACCAGGTCAACCACGCCCATCCCGGACCCCGAGCGCGAGCCTCTACGCCACCGTTCCCGCCAGCTCCCGCTTGGCCCTCAGCGCGGCGAGGACCTTCGCGGGCGTGACCGGCAGAGACGTGATCCGAACCCCGACGGCGTCGCAGACGGCGTTGACGATGGCCGGCGCCGTCGGGATGACGGAGATCTCCCCCACGCCTTTCGCGCCGAACGGACCGTCCGCCTCCCGGTCTTCGACAATGATGACCTCGATCTTCGGGACCTGATCGATGCCCGGCATCCCGCACTTCTTCAACAGCCTGCTCCTGGGCTTGCCGTTTTCGACCCGGTACTCCTCCCACAGGGCGTATCCCAGCCCCTGGACCACGCCCCCTTCGATCTGTCCGCGAACCGCCGCCGGGTGGATGGCCCGGCCGACGTCGTGGGCGGCGACGATCCTCTCGACCACGACCTCACCGGTCTCTTCGTTGACGCGGACCTCGGCGATCTGCGCCCCGTACCCGTACGTGACATGGGTCTTGTAGCCTTCCCTGCCGATCTCGTCCCAGCCGTGGGTGGGGGGGGGATGTACGCCCCGCTCGCCTTGAACATCCCGTCTCCCGCCCGGTCCGAAATCTCGCGCAAGGTCATCGAAACGCCCGGCGCTCCCTTGACCCGGACCACGCCTTCCTCCACCTCCAAAAGTTCCAGGGGGACGTCCATCCACTCCGAGGCGGCCTCCAGGACTTGAGCCTTCAACCCCTGGGCGGCCCTCACCACGGCGTTGCCCGTCATGAAGGTCTGGCGCGAAGCGGAGGACACCCCGCTCTCCGGGGTGTTCCACGTGTCGCCGATCTCGATGTCCACCTGCTCGTAGCGGACCCCCAGGGCTTCGGCCGCCAGCTGGCAAAGGATCGTCGTCATTCCCTGTCCGACCTCGGCGGCGCCGGTCCGAATCCTGATCCGCCCCCCCGGTCCGAGGTCCAGTTCCGCGGCCCCCTTGTCGCGCTCGCTGGCGTTGCCGAGGCCCACGTTCTTGAACGCGAGCCCGATCCCCATGCCCCGCCTCCAGGGGCCTCCGTTCTCCGCCTCGCCGCGCCGATTGCGCCTGAACTCCTCCCATCCGGCGATCCCGGCGGCCCGTCGGATGCACTCCTTGAGCCCCACGCTCCGCAGGAGCAGCTGCCCGGTCCCGGTTCGCTTTCCGGGTTCCAGGGCGTTCCTCAGGCGGAACTCCACCGGGTCGATCCCGAGGCGCTCGGCCAGCGCGTCCATCGCGACCTCGACGGCGAAGGCCACCTGAGGGGTGCCGAAGCCGCGCATCGCCCCGCTGATGGGGTTGTTCGTGTAGGCGCCCACCACATCGACCCGGACGTTGTCCACCGAGTAGGGGCCGGTCGCATGGGTCGCCCCCCGGGTCATCACGATGTCGCACACCGACGTGTAGGCCCCGGTGTCCCCCAGGAGGTTGACCTCCGCCGCCTGCAGCCTGCCCGAGGCGTCGGCCCCCACCTTCACCACGCCCCAGAAGGGATGACGCTTCGTGGAGGCCAGCATGGACTCTTCCCGGGAAAGGACGTACTTCACGGGCCGGCCCGTCTTGACCGTGAGGAGGGCGCAGAGAATCTGGGGAACCACGTCCTCCTTGCCCCCGAAGGCCCCTCCGCAATGCGGCAGGAGGACCCGAATCCTGTCGAGGTCGCGCTTGAGAGCGGCCGAGATCTGGCGCCGGTCGGCGAAGATGTTTTGCCCCGCGCAGCGGACGACAAGCATGTCGCCCCCTTGGGGATGGGCTTCCAAATAGGTCAGGCAGGCCTCCGGCTCGAGATAGCCGTGCTCGACCATCTGGGTCGCGACGGAAACCTCGCAGACGGCCGCGCACTCTTGAAAGGCCCGATCCACGTCCCCCCGGTTGACCCGCCGCCGGCTGCCGATGTTCTTTCCATAATCCTGGATCACCTGGCCCTCCGGCTCCAGGTCCTGGACGTACGGGGCTTCGGGCGTGAGCGATTCCCGGGGGTCGAAAATGCCGGGAAGCGCCTCCCATGCGACCCGGATCTTCTTCAGCGCCTCCTGGGCGATCGCGTCCGATTCGGCGGCGACGGCGAGGACCGGCTCGCCCGCGTACCGGACTTTTCCCTCGGCCAAGACGGGCTGATCCGGCGTGATGAGCCCGTAGCGGTTGTGGGGCACGTCCTTGGCCGTCAGGACGGCCCGGACCCCCGGCAGCCTCTCCGCCTCGGCCGTATCCACGGACCGGAGCCGCGCGTGGGGGTGCGGGCTGCGGAGGACGGCCGCGTGGAGCATGTCGTCCACGTAGAGGTCGTCGGCGTACAGGGCCGCGCCGCAGGCCTTGGCCAGGGCGTCCTTTCGGGCCGGGGATTTCCCGATCCGCTTGGACGGGCCGGGCGACTCCGGGACGGGGGCCTTGGAAGCGGGGTCGGCCACGGAGGAGACCGCCTCCACGATCTGATGGTAGCCGGTGCAACGGCAGACGTTTTCCTTGAGGCCCTCCCGGATCTCGGCGACCGTCGGGGCCGGGTTTTTCTCCAGAAGGGCCGCGGCGGAGACGATGAACCCGGGGATGCAAAAACCGCACTGGCACGCGCCGTACTCGGCGAAGGCCCGCTGCAGGGGGTGGGGATTTTCAGGGTTTCCGAGCCCCTCGATGGTGACGACCTCCCCGCCGTCCGCGACCCGCAACGGTGTGGTGCACGCATTGACCGCCTTCCCGTTCAGGATCACGCGGCAGGAGCCGCAGTAGCCCTGGGCGCACCCGTTTTTGGTTCCGGTCAGACGGAGGTCGTCCCGCAGGACGTCCATCAGGATGCGCTTGTCCCATCCGGAGACTTCCGCCGCCTTGCCGTTGACCTTGAGCCGATAGGTCTGGGTCCCATCCCTCGACGCGTTCACAGCTTCCCCTCCCCCCCTTTTGGCCCCCTTTGGGCGCGCTCAGCCCCCTCTGAGGGTTTCGAGCTCAAACACAGGGGCCACCTCTGTCTTGTCGATGCGCTCTTTGTACCGGATGGCCTGCTCGCGGCAGCGCGTGATCAGGTCCCCGGCGTCGACGGTCTTCAGGCGATAGTCCTCCTTGACGACCTCGCCGTTGACCATCACCCACTCCACGTCCGACCCGCGCGCGCCGTGCCCGATGGCCTCGTACCAGTTGAAACAGGGCGCCAGGTGCAGCTTGTTCCGGGTGTCGATCATGATGATGTCCGCCTTCTTGCCCACCTCGATCGTGCCGATCTCTTTTTCCATTCCCAGGGCCTTCGCGCCGTTCACCGTCGCCATCCGCAGGCACCCTTCCCCGTTGAGAATCCGGCGGTCCAGATTCGCGACGCGCAGGAGGTAGGAGGCGTGGAGCATCAACTCGAACATGTCGAGGACGTTGACCCCGTCCAACCCCAAGGCAACGTTGATGCCCCTTTCCCAGCACCGGGTGATGGGGGCGACGCCGTTGGCCGCGCGCTCGTTGCTCTTCACGTTGAACGAGACGTGGACGCCCTTCTCGGCCATCATGTCCAGCTCGCGGTCTTCGAGATAGATGCAATGAGCGGCGAGCACGTCGCGGCCGAGGAAGCCCAGCTCCTTCAACATGACGACCGGGCCGGGATATTTGTGGTGCTTGGCGATGAAGTCCCGTTCGTACCGGCTCTGGGCGATGTGAATCTGGATTCCCTCGCCCACCTTGTCCGCGGCCTCGCGGACCTTCTTGAGGTAGGCCGGGCTGCTGGAGAAAGGCGTGTGAACCCCGAGGGTCCCCTTGAGGAGCGCGGGCCTCTCCGCCTCGACCCGCCGGATGAACCGCAGGTTCTCTTCCAGGCCCCGGACCCCGAACTCCGCCCCCAGACGCTCGGACGCCTCGAAGCAGAGCACGCCCCGCATCCCCACTTCCGTGAAGGCCTGGGCGACGCGGTCGAGACAGTTGGGCAGGGCGTTGGGCGTTTCCAGGGTGTCGGCCGAGGTCGTGATCCCGCGCTCCAGCATCTCGGCGCAGCCCAGAAGGGTCCCGTAGTAGGCGTCTTCCTGGGTGGCCGTTTCCTCCACCTTGCGCCACCACCAGCGGGTCAGGGCCGCCCCGTAATCCAGGGGGTCTATCCCTTCCATGGACAAATTCATGTAGCGGATGGTGAGCCCGAAGAGGTGATTGTGCACGTTGACGAGACCGGGGAGGATGACCCGCCCTTTGGCGTCGATGACCTCCTTGCCGGGGTGCCGCGCCCGAACCGCCTGGGCAGGGCCCACATCCACGATCCTGTCCCTCTCGACGGCCACGGCCCCGTCTTCCAGAAGCGTGCCGGCCTCGTCCAGGGTCAGGACCACGCCGCCGGCCAAAACGCAGTTCGCCATCCCGGGGCGCCTCCTTCGCGCTGGTCGCCCGCCCAGGCCTCCCTCGGACCGAACCCACAGCCCGTCCCGGCCCCGGCGACCCGACAACTGCGACGCACAAAGCTCAAATGCCGCGATCCCCTCGACGCCTAAGATCTAACCGGCCCGGGAAGAGGTTGTCAACAAAAATTTTAAAAGTTAATGCAACATCTAAAAAAATTCTGTAAAATCGGCCGCGCCGCTCGAGGCCGCGAGAAAAGGAAAACCTCCGCGGGATGAAAGGAACGGCGATGGGAGAGGTCGTCTCGTTCTGCCAAGGGCTCCTTCGAGCCGAGGGGACTTCCGGGAAAGAGGGGCCGACCGCCGACGCGCTGCTGCAGGAGCTCCGCCGCCTCGG
>JACPRG010000129.1 GCA_016190025.1 Candidatus Tectimicrobiota bacterium | reverse complement strand
CCTTGGAACCCGGCTGGTTTCGACGCAAAAAGATGCGGGGGAAGCGCTGCGCTTAGACCGGCCGGGGACGTCAGAAAATCAGGCCGGCTGCTTCGGAGGAGGAGGTTCGGGGGAGATAGCGGTCTGGTCTTGCAGCCGGAGTGTCCAAACAAACAGGCTGCCCATTGTCTCAAGGTACGGGTTTCCCAGGAACTGACCCTCTTCTACAAGGACCTCGCAAGCAGGAGCGGGAAAGGAGAAGCAGGATGAATCTGGAACGCAGGAAGAGAGCGGCGTGGAGTGCCTATCTGCAGAAGGGGAAAAAGAAATGGCCAAAGAGCCAGCCGCCAGGAGGAAAAAGGTCAATGCGAGAAGCGCGACTGTTTTCTTTCCCATCAGCCCCCCCGGAGCAGCGAACCAGATTCGCCCTTGGGAAGAATCTTCAACTGTTTCTTTAAATTCGCCCAAAAGGACGCGTTTGTCAAATTCTCAGGTGTCAAAAACAAGCGCCGTCTTTCCGAATCCTCTCGACCAAAACCTCCAGCGCAGCTCAGGAACTGAGCCGGCGGCCGATAAGTCCCTGCACCCGCTCTTTCATCTCTTTCGCGGACCAGTCCCGCGGGCCTACGTCCACGGAGGCGATCTTCCCCCGGCGGTCGATGAGGAAGGTCGTCGGGAGGCCGCGGACGCCAAACCGTTCCATGGCCTTCATGTCCGGGTCGAGCAGGATCGGGAACGTCAGCTTCAACTCTTTCGCGAACGAGGCGACGCCTTTCTTGTCGCCCGAATCGATGCTCACAGCAAGAATCTCAAAATCGGGTCCCTTGAGCTCCTGGTAGATCGCTTCCATGGACGGCATCTCGCTCCGGCAGGGCGGACACCAGGTGGCCCAGAAATTGAGGAGGACCACCTTTCCCCGAAGGGAGCCCAGGCGCACGCGGGTTCCCCCCAAGGCCGGCAGGTCGAAATCCGGCGCCAGCCTTCCCGGCTCAGCCGCGAGGGCCTTGGAAGAAACGACCGGGACGCTCCGGCCACTCGTCCACGACCCCAAGAGCGGGATTTTCAAAAAGACAGAAAGCAACAACAGAAGACCCGCTGCCAGAAGCGGCAGGAGAACGCGTGGAAGCAAGACTTTCGCTGGACCTTTCATCTTCCCTTCCGACGAGAGACGAGCCACATCATTGAGAAAACGCTTTTTCAGCGGAAGATATTCCCCGGCCGCTCTCAGGCGGCGCGCAGAGGAATCCACAGCCCGACCGCGAAAGAGAATGAAAGGAAGCGCGAAGAAAGGCCCCCCTTGTGAACGGTGAGCCCGGCGGAAGAAGCAGCCTCAGCGCGAAAGCTCGTCCTCGTCGGGGTCCTCGGGGTCGTCTTCCGAGCATGGAATCGGCGGCCCCGGCAGCTCCTCCCCCTTCGGACCGGCCCCTCCCGGGCCGGGCGGCAAAGGCGGGTCCTCCGGCAGGGGCTCCGGCTCCTCCCCCTCCGCCTCCCCCGAGTGGCCTCCCGGCCGCCCGAACTCGCGAAAGCCTTCGGCCAACTCCTGCAGCCGGGCGTCCACCAGAGCGTGGATCGTCCCCTCGGGGAAGGCGCCGTCTTCGCCGCGCGCCCCGGCTGGAACGCCGGTGAGGATCTCGATCCCCTCGTCCACGCAGGAGACGGCGTAGATGTGGAACTTTCCTTGCCTGACGGCCTCGATCACCTCTTCATCGAGCATCAGGTGGCCGACGTTCTGCTTGGGGATGATGACCCCCTGGTCTCCCGTCAGCCCCCGGGCCTTGCAGACCTGGAAGAACCCCTCGATCTTCTCGTTCACCCCGCCGATGGGCTGGATGACCCCGTGCTGGTTGACCGAGCCGGTGACGGCGATCCCCTGCTGGATGGGAAGCCCGGAGAGGCTGGAGAGGAGGACGTAGAGCTCGGTGGAGGAGGCGCTGTCGCCTTCCACGCCCTCGTAGGACTGCTCGAAGCAGATGCTGGCGGAAAGAGACATGGGGCGTCCCCACCCGTATTGGCCCCCCAGGTAGCCGGAGAGGATGAGGACCCCTTTGTCGTGGATCCGGCCGGACATCTTGGATTCCCGCTCGATGTTGATGACGCCTTCCTCGCCCATGTACGTCTGGGCGGTGATGCGCGAGGGCTTGCCGAAGCGGTAGTCGCCCAGGTCGAACACGGCCAGGCCGTTGACCTGGCCCGCCACCTCCCCCGTGGTGTCCACGAGCAGGATGTCTTCGGTGATGAGCTCCTGGAGCCGCTCCTCGACGAGGTTGGACCGGGCCTTTCGCTCCTCCAGCGCCCGCTGCACGTCCGTCGCGCGGACCACGTGGTTGTCGTTGCGCTGAGACCAGTAGGTGGCCTCATACATCAGGTCCTGAATCTCGCTGAGGCGGGTGGAGAGCTTCTTCTGGTCGTCCACGTACCGGGCGGCGTGCTCGACGATGCGGGCCACCGCGTCCCGGTGGAAGGGCGGCAGCCCGTCCTGCGCGCACCGGCAGGCGATGAAGGCCGCGTACTCCATCAGGTGGCCGTCTTCCAGGTCCATGCGGACATCGAAGTCCACCTTGACCTTGAACAGCTTCCGGAAGTCCTCGTCGTAGAGGTAGAGGAGCTGGTAGATGTAGGGGTTGCCGATCATCAGCACCTTCAGATCGGTCTGGATGGGCATGGGCTTCATGCCGCCCAGCGTGAACCACCCCAGCGTCTCCCCCAACTCCTCGATCTGGAGCTGGCGCGTCCGCAGGGTCCGCTTCAGGGCGCTCCAGACACCCGGATTCATGAGGGCGTCCAGCGCGTGGAAGATGAGATACCCCCCGTTCGCCCGGCTCACCGAGCCCGCCTTGATCATCGTCTGGTCGGTGAAGTACGTGCCGAGGAACGCCTTTTTTTCGATCATGCCGAACAGGTTCTGGTAGGTCGGGTTATGCTCGAAAATGACCGGGGGATGCTCCAGCTCGGAGTTGTCCACGAAGACGTTCACGCGGTAGTGAGCGAAGGGGTCGCGGCCCGGCGGCGTCACGCGCATGCCGGGGCCGCCGGGCGCCGCCGCCTGGGTCTCCCCCGCCTCGCCGCCCCCTTCCTCCTGGCTCGCACCCTCGGAAGGGGCCTCCGGAACACCCTTGCGGAACTCTTCCAAGCGGGAGAGGATGCTCTCCTGCACCTGGTCGAAATAGTCCAAGACCCCGGGGAACTCGCCGTAGGAATCCCGCAACCCCTGCATGAGAAGCGTGGTGATGCGCAGGCCCACCTCGCGCTGCAGGGCGCGCGCCCGCTCCCGGACCTCTTTCTCCAGGGCCTTCATCTTCTTGAAAAACTCGCCGAGCTGCTGGTTGAAGGCGAGGCGCTTTTTCTCTATCGCCTCCCGCACGTCCGGGTTGAGGGCGTTGTACTGCTCGTCGGTCAACGCCTGGTCGTTGAGGACCGGGACCAGGGCGAAGCCGAACTGGGTCGTCCGGATGGTGAACCCCTCTTTTTTCGCCTTCTCTTCGAGCTCCCGGAAGAGCGCCTGCTGCCTGCCCTGGCTCGCCTCGACGACCTTGCTCCGCTCCCGCTCGTAGTCCTCCCCCTCAAAGGCCTTGGGGATGTCCGTGAGCAAGTCCTGCAGGAACTCCTCCGTGTCCTTCTGGAGCTGTTTGCCGCGCCCCGGCGGAAGGGAGAGGGCCAGCGGCCGGTCGGGATGGCGGAAGTTGTGGACGTACACCCAGTCGTTGGGCACGGGTCGGCCCTTCACCCGCCGCTTGCAGTAGTCCAGGCTGATGCTCGTCCGGCCGGTTCCGGGCACGCCCGCCACGTAGACGTTGAAACCGGGCCGGTCGATGCCGAGGCCGAAGTCCAGGGCGCGGCTGGCCCGGTCCTGCCCCATGATGCCCTCCAGGGGCGGGCACTCTTGGGTGTTCTCGAAGGGGAACAAGGAAGGGTCGCACCTCCACCTCAAGGATTCGGGCGCGATCTCAAGGTCTTTTCGGCTCATGTCGGTCCCATTCTCTGCGCGGGAAACAAAACAACCTTTGCGTCAGGACGCGAATCCGGACGGCCTTCCGGCTGAAAAAGACCCGCCGGACTCCTCGGCCGCGGTCCTTCCGCGGGAAGATACACCCACACCCTCCCTTCAGAAAGTCAATCATACCCCTTCGGGCGTCAATTGGACAGGTCCGGCCGCTCCCTTTCGCCGAACGCGCGAAATCGCCTTGCAAACCGGGACGGCGAGGGGAAAATTCCCTGGAGGGCGGAGAGGGCGACGGCCCAAGGAAACCCGCCGGGGGTCCGCATGAAGTCACGAGTCCGAATCTTCAACGAGAGCACGCCGGAGAAGGCCACCCGCCTCGGCGTGGTCGGAAACGGCCTCCTGTTCCTGCTCAAGGCCCTGGCCGCCTGGCTCACGGGAAGCCTGGCCGTCCTTTCCGACGCCCTGAACTCGCTGACGGACATCTTCGGCTCCCTCGCGGTCCTGATCTGCGTCCGGGTGGGGGCGAAGGCGGCCGACGCCAACCACCCCTTCGGCCACGGCCGGGCCGAGCCGGTGGCGGCGCTGATCATCGCCATCCTGGCCGGGGTCATGGGCTTTGAGATGATGAAGCTCGGGGCGCAGAACCTCTGGACCCGCGAGGCCATCGCGCGGGGCTGGGTCGCCGTCCTGGCGCTGTCCATCACCATGCTGACGAAAGGGGGGATGGCCCTCTACCTGCACCGGGAAGGCCGCCGCGCGGACAGCCCGGCCCTCGCGGCGAGCGCCACCGACTCCAAAAACGACGTCCTGGTTTCGGCCGTGGCCCTGGCGGGCGTTTTGGGAAACTCCCTGGGATGGGTGAGGCTCGACGCCCTGGCCGCCTTCCTCATCGGCCTTTGGATCATCCGGACCGGCTTCCGCATCGGGATGAAGAACATCGGCTACCTGATGGGGAAGGAGCCGGAGGAGAAGTGGGTGGAGGAGATCCGCCGGACCGCCCTGGCCGTCCCGGGGGTGAAAGGCGTCCACGACCTGCGGGCCCACTACGTGGGCAACCTCATCCACGCGGAGATCCACGTGGAGATCCGGCCGGACCTCGCCGCCAAGGAGGCCCACGACATCGCCGTGGACGTCCACCAGGCGGTGGAAAAGCTGCCCCGCGTGGGCGAGGCCTTCATCCACCTGGACCCGCTGTGAGGGGGAGGGACGGTTTTCCAGGGGGGCTTTTTTGGAAAACCGCCCCCCTGGACCCCCGGAAAACTTTCACTCGCGCGAAGGTGAACCCTGCCGAGCCCCCGGCTCGGCGAGCCAAAGTTTTGCGGGGGGACGCCTTTCAAAAAGCGCCCCCCGCAAGGGCGTGCGACCGCGGCCCAGCCATCATCCCAAAAATATTTTCACTTTTTCCTTGCGCCGGGGGCGGCAGACGTGTAAATACAGGCCATATCTTAGTCCCCCACGACAGGCGTGAGTGACCGATATGGAGTGAATTTCAGCAGGAGAAGTGCAAGTGGTTCAAGGAACGGTGAAGTGGTTCAATGACGCGAAGGGTTTCGGGTTCATCTCGCAGGCGGAGGGGGACGACGTTTTCGTCCACCACACGGCCATCCAGGCTGAGGGCTTCAAGTCCCTCGCCGAGGGCGAGCAGGTGACGTTCGAAGTGACCCGCGGGCCGAAGGGGCTCCAGGCCACGAACGTCCGCAAGATGGAGCGCTAACCAGCGCATCGCGCAAAGGAACCGGAACGGCGGCCGGAAGCGGCCGCCGTTTTTTTTTGGCGCCCGAGTCGCAAAGCCGCGCCTTCTTGCCGCGGAAGATGAGACGCCCGGCCTCCGGGTCTCAGCGATCGCTTGAAAAGGGTTCTGAAAGGGGATTCAATACGTTCCACGGGGAATGAAGACCGAAAGGGGGGGCACCGAGAGGTGGAAGATCCCTCGCGCCAAGACCGGCGCGAAGCTCAGGGGGGGAGTACGGTATGAGCGCGATACGGATACTGGTGGGGACGCGCAAGGGCGCGTTCGTCCTGACCTCGGACGGCAAGCGCGAGCGGTGGGACGTCAGCGGCCCCCATTTCGCGGGCTGGGAGATCTACCACCTCAAGGGCTCGCCCGTTGACCCGGACCGGCTGTACGCGTCGCAGTCCAGCAGCTGGTTCGGACAGATCATCCAGCGCTCCGACGACGGCGGCAAGACGTGGCAGCCGCCCGGCGGCGAGAAGATGCCCGATCCATACGGCCCGCCTGCCGGCGTGAGCAACAAATTTGTCTACGATACTTCCCTTGAAACCGGCAAACCCCTTACCACGCACCAGTGGTACGACGGCACGCAACACCCCTGGGAGTTCAAGCGGGTCTGGCATCTCGAACCGTCGCTGACGGACCCGGATACAGTCTATGCCGGGGTTGAAGACGCCGCCCTGTTCCGCTCGGCGGACGGCGGCCAATCGTGGCAGGAGCTCCCCGGACTGCGCGGCCACGCCTCGGGGCCTTCTTGGGCGCCAGGCGCCGGCGGGATGTGCCTGCACACGGTCGTCCTGGACCCGGGCGATCCCCGGCGCATCTTCATCGCGATCTCGGCCGCGGGCGCGTTCCGGACCGACGACGCCGGCAAAACGTGGAAGCCCATCAACCGCGGCCTTCACTCGCTGTACATCCCCAATCCCACCGCGGAGGTCGGCCACTGCGTCCACCGGATCGCGATGCACTCCTCGCGCCCGGGCGTGCTGTTCATGCAGAAGCACTGGGACGTGATGCGCAGCGACGACGACGGCGAGTCGTGGCGGGAGGTCAGCGGCAACCTGCCGACCGACTTCGGGTTCCCGATCGAGGTTCACGCGCACGAGCCGGACACCCTCTACGTCGTCCCGATCAAGAGCGACTCCGAGCATTTCCCGCCCGATGGCAAGCTGCGCGTGTACCGCAGCCGGACGGGCGGAAACGAGTGGGAACCGCTCACGAAAGGTCTGCCGCAAAGGGACTGCTACGTGAACGTGCTGCGCGACGCGACGGCGGTTGACTCGCTCGATCCGTGCGGCGTGTACTTCGGGACCACGGGCGGGCAGGTGTACGCATCGGCCGACGCCGGCAACCGATGGGCTCCCATCGTCCGCGATCTTCCGTCCGTCCTCTCCGTCGAAGCGCAGACTCTGCCATGATACGGGTCGCGCTGCCGGCGCATCTGCGGACGCTGGCGCGGGTTGACGGCGAGGTGGCGCTCCAGGTGGAGGGTCCGGTCACGCAGCGCTCGGTCCTCGACGCGCTCGAGGCCCGCTATCCGATGCTGCGGGGGACGATCCGCGACCACGTCACGCAACAGCGCCGGGCGTTCGTGAGGTTCTTCGCCTGCGGGCAGGACCTGTCCCACGAGCCGCCGGACGCCCCGCTGCCCGAGGCGGTCGCGGCGGGGGACGAGCCTTTTTGGGTCGTGGGGGCCATGGCCGGCGGCTAATGCCTGGTTGCAAAAATTCGCGTCATATCGTAGCCCCGTCTTCATAGACGCGGCTACACCCGCTGAACGTCTGCGGCCGCAAGCACGGGCAGGCAAGCTGCCCGTGGCACCCTCACGAGGCCCTCGTCCGCAGGTTGGCAGGGCCGAAAAAGGGTGTCCTTGACGCGGCGGCCGAATTGTCCTACATTGTCTTACATGAAGGCCGCCACCGTTACCATCCGGCTGGATGCCAAGCTCCAGCGCGAACTGGATCGGCTGTGCCGCCAGCTCGGGCGTAGCCGCAGCGAGGTCGTGCGCGATGCGCTTCGTCGCCAGATCGCGCTGCTGCGCTTCGAGCGCTCGCGCCGCGCCCTGCTACCGCTGGCGGAGGCCCAGGGGGTCCTAACCGACGAGGATGTGTTTCGCATCGTGTCGTGAGGATCTTCCTGGACACCAACGTTCTGGTCAGCGCCTACACGGCACGCGGCATCAGCGCCGATCTCGTTCGTTTCATCTTGGCCGGACATGAGCTTGTTACGGGCGAGGTCAACCTTGAGGAGTTGCGGCGGGTCTTGCGCGACCGGTTCCACGCCCCGGCGGAGTGGGTAAGCGCGGTGGAGGCGGAGTTGCAGGCTCAAACTGTAGTGCCGAGGCCCACGCACCCGTCTGCCATTCCGGTTCGTGATCCTGACGACCAGTGGGTTTTGGCATCAGCGATTGCGGCGGGCGCGGACCTCTTGGTGACGGGCGACCAAGATCTTCTCGACGTGGCAGACCAGGCCCCGGTGCCCATCGTGGATCCGCGTGGTTGTTGGGAACGGTTGCGCGGCGGCCCTGCGTGGCCGCCGTGAGCTCCGCCGCGATGGAAGACGGGCGGGGAGGGACACCCGCCCCTGCAGCCGGACGGCGGTGCGTTTTTCGTAGGGGCCATAGCCGGCGGCTAGCCCGGTCCATTGCCCACCCGAACGTCCGCGCCCTCAGCTTCAGGACGTGGAGGGTGTCTCCCTTCGCGCCCCTTGCGGACCCCGTGGACGGCCTTGCGCAGGTCGGTGGGGCTGAAGAAGAACGTCATTGACGCGGCGGCTGAATTGTCCAACATTGCATGACATAAAGATGTGCATCCTCACCATCAAGCTCGACAAAGACCTGGACGACCTGTTGAACCAGGCGAGCCGCCGATCGGGAAGAAGCCGGAGCGAGGTCGCGCGAAAGGCCCTTCGCAGGCAGCTTCGGATCAGCCAGTTCGAAACGCTTCGGCGCAGGATCATGCCCTTTGCGGAGGCGCGAGGTTACCTGGCGGACGAAGACGTGTTCGCCGAAGTGTCGTGAGGGGTCTTCCTGGATACCAATGTCCTCGCCAGCGCGGCGGGCACTCGCGGGAGCGGGGGCGCTGAAATTGAGCTGTCAAGCGGAGACTCAACGGATGAAAAAGGCAATCGAAGTAAGGCCACTGAGTGGTTATCGGATTTGGCTCAGGTACGCTGACGGCGTGGAAGGCGAGGTCGATTTGAGCCATTTGGCGGGTCGAGGCGTATTCAAGGTCTGGGCCGATCGGAAAGTCTTCGAGGATGTGCATGTGGATGAGAGCGGTGCGATCGCATGGAAGGAAGGCAT
>JACPRG010000133.1 GCA_016190025.1 Candidatus Tectimicrobiota bacterium | reverse complement strand
GGGAGGCAGATGGTCACATAGGCGATGATCAGGCCGGTCAGGGTGTTGTAGAGCTCCACGGCCGCCAGGATCTGGAAGTAGGGGCCGATGACCAGGACACCGGAGATCATCTGGGTCGCCAGGAAGCCGCCCAGGAGCGCGGTCCGGAACCGGAATCGGAAGCGCGAGAATCCGTAGCCGGCCAGGGCCCCCAGGGCGGTGGACAGGAGCGCGGTGAGGCCGGAGACCACGGTGCTGTTGTAGAAATAGGTCCCGAACGGCTTCAGCGTCCACATCTCCACGTAGGCCGCCAGGGTGGGCTGCTTCGGGATCCAGCGGATGGGAAGGCTGAAGGCCTCCGCCTCGCTCTTCAGCGAGGTGGACAGCATCCAGGCGACGGGGAAGAGGGCATAAAGCGTGGCGAGGGCGAGCAGGGTATAGGACACCACGGTATCCAGCCGGCGTTCCCGTCCGACGGAACCGGTCGCCGTGCCCCTCATCGCTCCCTCCCGACCAGGATGATGTAGGGCAGGCTGAGGATGAACAGGACCACGCTCATGAGGATGGCGATGGCCGAGGCGTACTCGAAGGTGAAGAACTGGAAGTAGGACTTGTAGACCAGGGTGGAGAGGACCTCGGTGAGCGTCCCCGGGCCCCCGCCGGTCATGGTCAGGACCAGGGCGAAACGCCGAAACTCCCACACCATGTCCAGGGCCAGCGCGATGAGGATGATGGTGCTGAGGCCGGGGAGGGTCACGTGGATGAAGCGCTTCAGGCGGCCGGCCCCGTCCACGGCGGCCGCCTCGTACAGCTCGCGCGGGATCGCCATGAGGCCCGCCAGCAGCATCACCATGACCAGGGGGTAGCCGCGCCACACGTTGGCGAAGATCAGGCTGGGGAACGCCAGGGTCGGGCTGGACAGCCAGGAGAAGCCGGCCGGGAAGCCCGGGATCACCGCCTGCAGGAGGGGATTCAGGCTGCCGTGGATCGGGTTGAAGACCCAGCGGAAGATGATGCCCGCGATGACATCGGGGATGGTCCAGGGCACCAGGGCGATCAGCCGGAAGAGCGTCTGCCCCGGGAGGGCCTGGCTGAGGGCCAGCGCCAGGGCGAGGCCGAGGAGGAGGTGGCCGACCAGGCTCAGCGCCACGAAGGCGAAGGTGTTGCGGAAGGTCTGGCCCAGGATCGGGTCGCGGAAGGCCTTGACGTAGTGAATGAGCGTCAGGGTCCAGCCGCTTCCCCCTTCGGGGGTGAGGCTCAGCTTCAGTGTCATGGCGGCTGGGAAGATGAGGACCGCCACGAGCATCAGCGTCGCGGGGAGGACGAAGAGCGGCCCGAGATGGCGGTCGTGCCAACTACGACCCGTGGACATCCCGCAGGCTCCGGGACGGACGACGGGCCAGGGGATGAGCACATCCCCTGGCCCGTGCGGAAGGAGAGGACTACAGCCCGAGGGCCCGGTTCGTTGCGGCGTGGGCGTCCTTCAGCGCCTGCTCCGGCGTCTTGACGCCCGTCAGGGCCTCCTGGACGGCCGTGATCATGCCATCGCCGATCTTGGGCCATTCGGCCAGGAGCGGCTCCCACTTCACGAAGGGGGTCTGGGCCGCGAAGACCTGGGCGAACTTGTCGTTCTTCACCTCGGGGGAGTTCTTGATGTCCAGGCGGGTGGACAGGACGCCGGCGATCCTGAAGTTCCGCATCTGGCTGTCCCGGTCGTGCCAGGTCCGGTAGACCTTCCAGGCGGCGTCGGGGTTCTTGGTGAAGGCGCTGATCACCCGCATGCTGAACCAGGCCGAGGTCACCTTCTTCTTCCCGACGGGCACCGGGGCCAGGGCCATCACCTCGCGCACGTTGATCTTGGGATTGATGGCCTGGACGATCCCCAGGGCCGCCGGCAGCGTGATGATCATGGACACCTTGCCGTGGGCGAGCTGGGTCCGGACCTCCTGCGCGCCCTGCTCGATCGCGCCGGGTGGGACCACCTTGTGCTTGGTGAACAGCTCCGCGTAGAACTTGAAGCCATCCAGGGCCTCGGGGGTGTCCAGAGCCGAGCGCTTGCCGTCGGGCGTGAGGTAATCACCGCCCGCCCCCCAGAGCCAGGGGTTGAAGCGCATGAACAGGCCTTCCTGGCGCGCCCCGATGATCCCCACTCCCCAGCGGTCAACCTTGGTCAGCTTCTTGGCGTAGTCCAGGAACTCACCCCAGGTGGCGGGCGGTTTGTTCGGGTCCAGGCCCGCCTCCTTGAAGTGGACGGTGTTGTACATCAGGACCAGCGGGTTCAGGTCATCGGGCAGGCAGTAAAGCTTCCCCTTGTATTTGCACATCTCCAGGGCCGCCTGGTCCCACTGGGCCAGGTACTTGGCACCCCCCTCCTTCTCCACGAAGGGGGTCAGGTCCATCAGGTAGCCGCGGTCGGCCAGTTGCCGGATGACCCGGTAGCTGAAGTGGGGGATGTCCGCGGCCGCCTTGGCCTGGGACTGGGTGATGAAGACGGACTCCTTGTCGGCGTAACGGCTGTCGTCCCGCACCACCTCGATCCCCGGGTTCGCCTGGTTGAAGGTCTTCTGGAACTCCTCCAGGGACTTGACCCAGGGCGTCTCGCCCCAGTGCCAGGTCTGGAACCGGATCTTGACCTGGGCTGCGGCCGGGCCTGCCGCGAGGCCCAGGAGGCCGACGGCGACGCCCACCACCGCCAGGGTCCGCCACAGGTTCACATTTCGCCTCATGACACACCTCCCGTTCTCCCGCTCCCTCTCCAGTTCACCACGCGTGCTGCCGCCATAGAATCCGTTCTGCGCATCACCTCCTTCGGTCGTCTTGCACTGGACCGTCTCGCGGAATAAAGGGTCACCGCGCCGCCGCCCAGGGGGCGCGGGTCAGGACCTCGGGGTTGGCCACGGCCGACGGGATCTTCCCCTCCAGCCCCAGGCGGACAGCCGTGGCGACTTTGCGCTTCAG
>JACPRG010000128.1 GCA_016190025.1 Candidatus Tectimicrobiota bacterium | reverse complement strand
GGCCCCGGATCTTGTGGGGGATGGGAAGGGCGGTGTGCGTGGGGCAGGGATAAGGAGGGCTCCAGTCCATGCGGCTCACCATCTTGGGCCGGCTCACGTTTGAAACGTCCAGGATGACGAACCCCGCGTGCCAGTAACTGGTGTAAAGACGGTCGCCGAGACGCAGGGGATGGTGGCAGCGGTGCCGCCTCCCCTCCCAATCCGGGACCTCCCCGCCGGCAATCCATTGACCGGGGAGCCACCACCGCCCCGCCTCCTCCGGCCTTTCGGGATCCCTGAGGTCCAGAATGACGACGATGTGTCCCAGGTAGCCTTCCATCTCGGCCGAGAGGTACGCGTATCGCCCGTCGAAGTCGAACCGGTGCACGCCGGTGCACGCCCCATGAAAGAAGAACAGTTCCCGCGGCCGGGCCGGGTCGCTGACGTCGAATCCCTTCAGGCCCCCCTGGAAGGGCTCTCCTTTGTTCTTGTATTTCTCCAGGTTGATCAGCATGAGGCCGCCCTGCGCCCGGACCTTGTGGGATTGGGTCCCCATCGGGACCTTCAGGTGGGACAGGACGCGGATGTGTTTCGGGTCCGACACGTCCAGGAGGGTCGTCCCGTGGGGAGGCTCGAAGTGGCCGACGTAGGCGCGGCCGTCGGCGACGGTGATCTGGCCGCCTCCGGGAATGTCGATCCGCCCGACCCGGCGGACGTTCTTCGCGGTCCCGTAAATGCCGGCGTATTTGGCCACGGGTCTCCCCCGAGTCCTTCAAAGCCGATGCACGATCAGCCGCGGCCCTCTCCCGTCCCCCGTCCCTCTGCTCTCAGGCGCGCCGCTCAGAGGGGGATCTCGACCTCGTCGTGCAGGGGAGGGTCCCCCGGCAAAGCCACCTCAACGTCCAGCAGCCTGCCGCACCGCGGGCAAAGATATTGCCGCATCTCAAACCGCCGGCTTTCCGTCCTCCACGGGCCCGAACACGCGAGGGATGCCCGAAGGAGAGCGGCGGAGTCCTTCCATTGTTGTCTCTCAGAAGAGAGGGTGTGGCCGCACTTCCGACATTGAATGACGATCCCGTTGGATGCTTTGACGGCTCTCAAAGGTTCACTCAGGCTGTAACAGACCTCTTTCCCAGGCCCTTCCCGAAGCCTCGCCTCTCGGTGATCCTCAGGAATCGAGCCCCTGGGCCGACGGGATGACCCGAGCGGCTTTTCCCCTCCGTTGAGCCTGGAACTGATCATTTCCCGCCTGAGACGGGACGTCTCCTCTTCGTCAACGCTCGAGCCGTCGCCCAGAGCCACCCCGTAGATCCGCCGGGCGGATTCCGGAGAAACCAACCCCTCCAGGACGTCCCGGCTCACAAGCGCAGGATCCCGCTCGAGGGGATCGCCGTATCCGCCCCCGCCCATCACCCACTTGTGCAGCATGTCTCCCGCTTGAAGCCTGTAGATCCCCCAGACGGCGGGTTCTCGGGACCCGGGGATCTCTTCCACCTTCTCCGGCAGCCCTCCGCTGCGGAGGAGCCGCCACACGTCGCTGCCCCGGATGAGCGTGTAGCTGCAGTTGCTCCCGGGGTATCCTCCCGAGAGCCCTTGGCACTGGGTGAACTCCGTGCCCGTCCCGTAAAGCACCGCGTCCACCTGACCGTCCCTGGCGCCGTGCGCGGTGATGGCGTACTCCACCGTCATCCCGCCCCGGAAGCGGCCCGGCCCGCCGGAATCCTTCAGCAACCGCCGGAAGAGGTAGAGGATGGGGAGGTTCAGCTCCTCCGACTCGATGTTGGGGGTTCGAGTCACGGGGTTGACGACGCACCCCCCGTAATCCACGCCGTCCTTGAAGGTCCGGGCGCCTCCGCTTCCCCCGAACTCTTGGCCCAGGATTCCCACCACGTAGCGGCTCCCCCGATGGCCGCAGATGGTCATGTGGGAACGGGCTCCCTGCCAGACGGCTGTCGCCTCCTTGCGGTACCGATCGCTCGCGGCCAACATCTTCGAGATGGCCTCGAGGGAGACGTTGTTCACCATCACGATTCCGGTGATCGTCGCCAGGCAGTTCGGGGCCGGGCGCTTGGCGTTGACCAGGCTGCCTTCCGGGGCGATCATCCGAATGGGCCTCAGCAGGCCGTCGTTCCACAACATGTCGTAGGCCAGGAGAGGAAACAGGGGGGCGACCAGGGCGCCCAGGGTCCCCCAATAGGTGGAGTTGAATCCGACCGGGGCTTGCTCGCTGGTGCCGGTGAAATCAAAGAGGAGGGAGTCGTCCCGCTTCGTCATCGCCAGGTTGACGGTGTGGACCTGCTCCCGGGTGTCCAGATACTGCCTGGCCCTCCACGTCCCGTTGGGAAGCTCTCGAAGCCTTTTTCGGAGGAGCGTTTCGGATTCCTCGATGAGGCCCCGCCCCACCTCGTTCACCGCGTTCAGGCCATACCTTTGGATCAGCTCCAGCATCCGTTCTTTGGCCGTGATGTTGGCCGCAATCTGCGAGTAAAGGTCCAGGGCGACGACCTCGGGCGTCCTCACCATGTTCAGGAGGGTCTTCCACACGTCCTTGCGGAGGACTCCTCTTTCCATGACCTTGATGCCCGGGCACATGATGCCCTCGTGGAAGATCTCCCTGGATTCGGGGGCGAAGCCGCCGGGGTTGATGGCGCCGATGTCCCGCACGTGGATGAAGTTCGCGCTCCAGGCGACGAGCTGCCCGTCGTAAAAAATCGGAGAAATGACGTAAGTGTCCGAGCTGTGCAGGGCGGCGATATAGGGATCATTCAGCAGGAAGACGTCGCCGTCGAAGATCCCCGGGTTCTCCGCGTACTCCCGGAGGATGTGGCGGCAGGCCTCTCCCGCCCCCGGCAGGGCGTGAAGAAAGCCGACCACGCCCATCAGGAGGCTCCCGTCGGCCCGGTACAAGGCCGCGATGAGGTCGTGGCCCTCCGTTGTGGTCGAGGAGCCGGAGATGTGCTTTAAGGTGATCACCGCCTCATCCACCACGCGCATCAGCTTGTGGCGGATGACCTCGAAGGTGAAAGGATCGACGCTCACCGCTGGATCCCTGGAAGCGAGCCGGGAATCTTCCGGAAGGGAAGGTGAAGTGGTCGGCCCCAACGGGAGACGGTCCTTGCACCCGCAGCCGGGTAAGCCGCCCGCCGTTGGCGACGTCTCCGGTCCCGAATCCGGTTCAACCCCCTCAGGGCTTCTTCGGAATGAGACGCGGAAGAAACTCGTTGGTGAAGAGGTCGTCCGCGGGGACCCGGACCT
>JACPRG010000127.1 GCA_016190025.1 Candidatus Tectimicrobiota bacterium | reverse complement strand
GTCCGCCCAGGCGCCGGTCGCCTCTTCGTCCTTCCTCTCGGGGATGCCGAAGAGCATCACGGCCGGCACGCCCGCCTCCACCACCTTCGCGGCCTCTTCGGCCACCCGGTCCACGGAAAGCTGGTAGTTCCCCGGCATGGGAGGGATCTCCCTGCGCGCGCCCTTCCCGGGGACCACGAACAGGGGGTAGATGAAGCCGGAGGGGTCGAGGCGCGTCTCCCGGACCATGCGCCGGATGGCGTCGGTTTCCCGGAGACGCCGAGGTCGGTACGCCATCGGCGACGACTTGACCTGATGGGTCCAGTGCTCCATGGGGTTCTCCTTCCACTTCGGCCTCGGGATGCGGCCCTTCGGCAGCCCGCCCCATCAGTATGTCACAGGCCCCCCCGGCGGAAAAGGCCCCTCCCTTGGAAAGAGAGGGACGCAACCGGCGCAGACCCGCAGGAAAATGAACGGAGGGTTCGGCAGGGACGGACCGGCGAGTCCGGACGGAGAGAAGCGCAAGGCCGCACCCCCAACATGGGGCGCGCGGCGGCGCGGAGCGCTTTTCCGGGGTCCGGGATGCCTCGGACGGGGCGGGTAAGGAGAGGGGGTGGGTTCGGGCTTGGCCAGGGGCTGAAGAGGACAGTCGCCGGGAGGACCGAGGCGTCGGTCCGCCGGGCTGGGGTCTTTTGCGGGGGCGCTACACGTCGTATTTTCCGAAATCCTCGGGTTTGAGGTTTTCCAGCCACTTCTTCCAGTCATCGGTGTCGGGCATCCCCTCTTCCGCGTCCTTCCCGGCGGCGGAGGATTGCTGTTCTGCGAACTCGATGCTCCGGGCCTCCTCGATGACCTTCTTGGCCACGTAGATGGGGGCGTTGACGCGCAGCGCCAGGGCGATGGCATCCGAGGGACGGGAATCGACGATGACTTCCGTCCCATTGAAATTCAGGGTGATGGTGGCGTAGAAGGTGTTGTCCTTCAGGTCATTGACCACCACCCGGGCGACCTGTGCCTTGAACCCCTCGATGATGTTCTTGATGAGGTCGTGGGTCATGGGGCGGGGAGTGGTGACCTGCTCCATTTCCAGGGCGATGGCGTTGGCCTCGAAAATCCCCACCCAGATGGGCAAGACCTTCTTCTCTTCCAGGTCCTTGAGTATCACGATGGGCATGTTGGTGAGGGGATCAAGGGTGAGTCCCTTGACCTTCATCTCCACCATCCTCGTTGCCTCCCGCTCTTACGCCGCCTTGCCCTCCAGGCTATAAAGCCCGGAGCCAGTGATTTCAATGGGAATTAGATGCCCCACGAGCCTGAGCGGCCCGAAAAAGTTCACGATCTTGTTGGTCCGCGTCCGCCCGGTGAGCTTGCCAAGCTCCTTGGGGCTCGGACCCTCCACCAAGACCTCTTGCACCGTTCCCTTCAGCGAACGGTGTTTCCTTGCGGTGATCTCCTCCTGGAGGGTCCTGATCTCTGCGAACCGTCTCGACTTCACCTCTTCCGAAACCTGATCCCCGAATTCGGCCGCAGGCGTTCCCGGCCGCACGGAGTACTTGAACAGAAAGATATTATCGAATTCAACTTCCGCAAGCACTTTCAGCGTTTCCCGGTGATCTTCCTCCATTTCACCCGGAAATCCGGTGATGATGTCTGTCGTCAAAGCGACGTGGGGGACCGCCTTGCGCAGGGCCCGCGCTTTTTCCATGTACGACTTGGCCGTGTATCCCCGGTACATCCGTTTGAGCACCCGGTCGGAACCCGACTGGATGGGCAGATGAAAGTACTCGCAGACCTTCGGTTCGGAGGCCATCACCTCGATGAGACCCGGGGACAGGTCGCGGGGATGGGAGGTGGTGAACCTCACCCGCGCGATCCCCTCCACGGCGGCGACGGCGCGCAAGAGGCCCGGGAACGTGGGATTTTTCGAGAGGTCCCGCCCGTAGGAGTTGACGTTCTGGCCGAGGAGGGTGACCTCCTGATAGCCTTCCCGGGCAAGCGCCCGCACCTCCTTCAGGATGACTTCCCTGGGCTTGCTGATCTCCCGACCCCGCGTGAGGGGCACGACGCAGAAAGAGCAATTCTTGTTGCATCCGACGGAGACGGTGACGAAGGCCTTGATCTTGTTCTGCCGGATGACAGGGGTGTCGGCGCCCCAATCGAACGGGACGGGTTCAATGTCTACCACGCTCCCGACCCGTTCCGCGAGCCGACCCAGCAGGTCGGGAAGCTTGGAGATGTTCTGGGTGCCGAAGACCAGGTCCACGGCCGGCGCCCGCCGGACGATCTGGTCCCCCATCCGCTGGGCCACGCAGCCGCAGACGCCGATCTGGAGAGCGGGGTTCTTTTTCTTCAGCCCCGCGAGCTGACCCAGCTTGCTGAATATCTTCTGCTCGGCCTTGTCCCGGATGCTGCACGTGTTGACCAGGATGAGATCGGCTTGGGAGAGGTCTTCGGCCGGGTCATAACCCTCCCCCTGGAGGATCCCGGAGATCCACTCGGAATCGTTTTCATTCATTTGACAACCGTACGTCAGAATTGAAAACTTGCGATTCATCGCGCCGAGTCCCGAGGGGAGAGGCTTTCAATAGAATCATTTAATATAAAAGAGGGTGCGAGGCCTGTCAAGGAGAGGGCCGGCGCAGGGGAATGAGGATTGACGATGAGACCGGCCTCTTGCATATTACCTCACAAGGGGCGCAGGGCGAGCCTTCGCAGCCCGGACGGGTCCAAGCCCTCGTTCTGCGGCCCGAACCCCACAGAAGGAAAAACAGGGCGTCCGCCTCCGTGAAGCGAACGCCGCGCGGCGCCGGCAAGTCAAAGAACCAGCGAAAATCGAAGAGCCCCGCGAAACGACGAGGAGCGACCGCCCGAGCATGAGCCGGATAACCCAGATCAAGGCGAGAGAGATCCTGGATTCGCGGGGGAATCCCACCGTGGAGGTGGATGTCATCCTGGACAGCCTGGTGCGCGGCCGTGCGGCCGTCCCCTCCGGGGCTTCCACCGGGCGCCTGGAGGCGCTGGAGCTCCGGGACAAGGCCGAGGAACGCTATCGGGGCAAGGGCGTCCTGCTGGCGATCCACAACGTCAATTCCATCATCGCCCCAGCCCTCGTCGGCCAGGACGCCCTGGATCAGGCCCGGGTGGACGGGACCCTGCTGGAGCTGGACGGGACGGACAACCTCTCGCGCCTCGGGGCGAACGCCGTCATGGGAACCTCCCTGGCGTGCGCCAAGGCGGCGGCCCTCCACCTGGGAATCCCCCTCTATCGCTACCTGGGGGGCTCGCTGGTCCACCTGCTCCCGACCCCCCTGATGAACGTCCTCAACGGGGGAAAGCACGCCGACAACAACCTGAGCCTCCAGGAGTTTATGATCGTCCCGGGCGGGCCGTCTTCCTACGCGGAGGCCCTGCGTACCGGGGTCGAGGTGTACCACGCCCTCAAGGCGGTGCTGGCCGAAAAAGGCCTGAAGACCACGGTGGGGGATGAGGGAGGCTTCGCCCCGGACATGAAGTCAAACGAGGAGGCCATCGAGATCCTGCTGAAGGCCGTTGAAAAAGCCGGCTACCTCCCGGGGCGGGACGTGGCGATTGCGCTGGATTCGGCCTCCTCCGAGTTTTACGAAAACGGGGAATACCGCTTCGAGGTCGGCGACCGGGAAGGGCGATCCGCCGAGGAGCTGGTGGCGTTTTACGAGCGCCTGTGCGACCAATACCCCATCGTCTCCATCGAGGACGGGATGGCGGAGGACGACTGGAAAGGCTGGCGGCTTCTGTCCCAGACTTTGGGGAAAAGGGTCCAGCTGGTCGGCGACGACCTCTTCGTCACGAACACGAAGCTCCTTCAGCGCGGCATCGATGAAGGCGTGGCCAACTCGATCCTGATCAAGGTCAACCAGATCGGCACCCTCAACAACACGCTGGAGGCCATCCGGCTCGCGCACCGGTTCGGCTACACCACGGTCATCTCTCACCGGTCGGGGGAGACCGAGGACACCACCGTCGCCCACCTGGCGGTCGCCTGCGGCGCGGGCCAAATCAAGACGGGCGCCCCCAGCCGGACCGACCGCGTGGCGAAGTACAACGAGCTCCTCCGCATCGAGGAAGAGCTGGGCTCGGCGGCCCGCTACGCCGGAATGGGCGCCTTCCGGAGCTGGAGGCCGGAGAGGCCCGGAAAGAGTTTCTGACGGAGCGGCGGGGAACCGCCGAACCCGAGATGACCCTGAGCGCCGGCGAAATTTTCTTCAGGCTCCTGCTCTCCACGCTCCTCGGCGGGCTCGTGGGGGTGGAGCGGGAGTGGAGGAATCAGCCGGCGGGCCTTCGCACCCACCTCATCCTGAGCCTGGGCGCCGCGCTGGCCACGGTCGTCTCGATTGAGATGGCCGAGGGGCCTGGGAGCGATCCCACCCGCATCGCCGCCAACGTGGTGACGGGCGTAGGCTTCCTGGGCGCCGGGGCCATCCTCCGCCTGGGAATCTCGGTCCGGGGCCTGACCACGGCGGCCAGCCTGTGGACCACCGCGGGGATCGGCATGGCCGTCGGCGCCGGCATCTACTGGGGCGCGCTGATGGCCACCGGCTTCGTTCTCCTGGGATTGGTGATCCTCCGCCGGGTCGAATCCCTGTTCCTCCCTCCCAAAGGGACCCGGAGCGTGTACATCAGCGCGCGCGCCGCGCCGGGATTCCTCAAAGACGTGGAAGACGTCTTCCAGGGCTTGGGAGCGAACGTCGTCTCCCTGGACTTCCGAAGCGATCGGACCTCGAATCGAATGGAAATCCGGGCCGTTCTGGAAGCGCCCCGAGACATACGCCCCCTGGATCTGACTAGCGCCCTGCGAAAGCTGGAGACGGTCACGGAAGTGGAGATCCGTTGAACCGAGGTTTCCTGCCGGGAACCCAGTCAGCCGAGGAGGATGGGCTCATGAGAAACGTTCGGAAGGGTCTTTTGACGTGGGGGTTCTTCGCTGCGGCGCTCCTGCCGGCCGACGGCCTGGCCGCGGACCGCGTCGTCGTGGACGACTGGCCCAAACCCCGGGGCGAAAAAGGCGCGCCGCAGGGATGGACCCTCAAGGAGTACAAGGGGAGCGTCGCGCCCGGGGACATCGCCGTCGAATCCAAAGACGGTCGCTCCGTCCTGCACCTCAAGGCGGACAAGAAGTCTTACTTCATCGGGCTGGAGAACCTCGACGTCTCCCTCGCCGAAACGCCCATCCTCACCTGGCGCTGGAAGACGGAGAAGCTCCTGGAAGGCGCCGACGCCCGGAAGGAGGAAACCGACGATCAGCCGGTGAACCTCTATGTCACCTTTCGCCCCGACGAGGAGGGCGATGTCCGGGCCATCGGCTACCTTTGGGACGTCAACGCCCCCCGTTGCTCGTACATCAGCGCCCCCGGAGAGCGGTCCTGGTGGAAACGAAGGGCCCTCCGCCTCGCCAAGGTCCCCACCACCTGGTACATCATCCTGCGGAACGGCAAGACCCCCCTCGGCGCCTGGCTCCACGAGTCCCGCGACCTGGCGGCCGACTACCGCAAGGTGTTCCAGAGGAGCACCGTCCCGAACGTCCAATCCGTCGCCGTTCAGATAGACAGCGCCACGCTGAAAGGCCGAGCCGAGAGCTGGGTCGGCCCCATCCGATTCACGGCCGCGCCCGGCCCCGCGCCGCCGGCTGCCGGGAGCGGCGAAGCCGCCTGTGGAGACCTGAACCCCGCCTCCTGAGTTTCGAAAGCGGCGCCCTTTCGGGGGAGACGGCGGCCGCGCGAATTTCTCTCCCAGGCACAGCGGCCCCTCCTTTGTCGCCGTCCGGTATAAAGGCGGCGCGAGAAGAGGCCCTCTCTCTACGCGGCCTGGCGCTTTCGGGCCCGCCGGAGCCAGCAAATGAGGCCCGCCACCACCAGGACCAGGAAGAGAACGACAATCTCAATGCCCCGAAGGACCCGCAGGAGGGACTCCAACTGGGGAGCGAAGACGTAGCCCAGATAGGTGACGAGCGGGACGCTCACCACCGCCGCCAGGAAATCCAGCGAGACGAATTGCCGGAAGGGCATGTACATGGCCCCCGCCAAAAGGAACGTGGGCGCCCGGAGGCCGACCAGAAATCGGGCCAGGAGAACTGTCATCATCCCGTATTTCCGAAAGTAGTTCTGGACGCGGGCGAGGCGCTTCGGCGTCAGGAGGTGGGCGATGCTCCGATGGCGGACCGCGTCCGTCCCCCACCTCGCCCCGATCTGGAAGATCAGGATGTCGCCGGAGAGGACACCGGCAAATCCCGCCAGGGCCGTGGGGAGAGGTCTCGTATACCCGAAATAGACGAGAAAACCGCCCGAGAGCAGAACGGCATCCTCGGGGATGGGAAGCCCCAACCCTGAAAGGAACAAGATGCCAAACAGCGAGAAGTAGATGAAGTGCTCGGAATAGCTGGTGAAAAAATCCAAAAGACTTTCCAACGAGGCGTTCTCCTCGCGCAGAAACAGCCGATTATTATACCCCAAAGCCTCAGGGCGAAAAGAGAATTTTATTGGGCCCGGCGGGCCTGGAAAAATCCCGCGGCCGGCGCCGCCTTTCCTCTCCACCCGCCAGGCCGACCGAAGACAGCCCTCGGCGGGCGCGGTGCTATAATCCCAGTGGGCGCCGAGGCGCAAAGACCCGGCGGCCCGCGATTGTTCCGCGGCGGAAACCCGGCGCGCGGGGAAGCGGTGTGGGCGAAAAAGTTTACATCGGCCTTGACATCGGGGGAACGAACCTCAAGGTCTCCCTGGTCAACCGGGCGGGAGAGATCCTAGCCGCCGCGACGCGCCCATCGCCGCATGGCGGCGCGGATAACCTCCAGAAGGGCTTTGTAGAGGCGATGAGGCCGCTCGCCGAGGGGGCGAACCTGGGGGGAATCGGGATCGGGTGCGCGGGGGTGGTGTCCACTGACCGCAGGCGGGTCCTCGCCGCTCCCAACCTGCCCGAGATCGAGGGGTTTCCCCTGTGCGAGGTTCTGGAGCGGGAGTTCGGCGTCGAGACGCTCCTGGAGAACGACGCCAACGCCGTTGCGCTGGGAGAGCTCTGGCGCGGCGCGGGGGCGGGCGCCCGGACCTTCATCCTGCTCACGCTGGGAACCGGGCTGGGGACCGGTTTCATCCTGGAGGGCAGGGTCTGGAGGGGGGCCCACGGGATGGGCGCCGAGGGCGGCCACATGACCATCGATATCCAGGGGCCGCCCTGCAGGTGCGGAAACCGCGGGTGCCTGGAGGCCTTCGTCGGCGCTTCCGCCATCCAGAAGCGGCTGGCCGAGAAGCTGACCGGGCGGCGGAGCGCGCTGAAGACGGGAGCGAACCCCACCGTCGAGGAGATCTCCGAGACGGCGCAGCGCGGCGACGCCCTGGCCCAGGAGGTCTTGGCGGAGACCGGACGATACCTGGGCGCGGGACTGGCCAATTTCGCCAACATTTTCGATCCCGAAAGAATCGTGATCACGGGGGGCGTCTCCCGGGCCGGGAAGATCATCTTGAGACCCGCCGAGGAGGAAATGAGGCGCAGGGCCTTCCGCGCCATCACGCAGCGCGTGGAAGTCGTGCCCGGCCGGCTGGGCGACGACGCGGGACCCCTGGGGGCGGTCTACTCCCTCCTCGAAGGCCGGGGATAAAGCGGCGGATGCCCCCCTCCGTCCGATCCCTCCTCCGCATCCCGGCGGCCGCCGCCGCGCTCTGGGCGCTGGCGGGCGCCTGCGGGGGGGCCGCTTGGGCCGAAGGCCCTCTGCCTTTCCGCGTGGGCGAACGGCTGACGTTTTCCGTCACATGGTTCGGGATCCCGGCGGGGACCTCCGAGCTCTCCGTGGCCGGGCGGACCACCTACGCGGGGACGCCCGTCTTCCGCCTGACCTCCACCGCCCGCTCCAACGAGGTCTTCTCCCTCTTTTACCCGGTGGACGACCGGTTCGAGAGCTTTTGGGACCCGGCCAAAGGCCACCCCCTCTATTACTGGCTCCGCCAGCGGGAAGGGAGTTACCGGAGCTGGAAGCGGGTCGTCCTGGATCAGGAGAGCAACCTGGCCTTCTACAAGCGCAACCGCGAGCCCGCCTGGGGCTACGTCATCCGCTACGGCGTCCAGGACGCCCTCTCCAGCCTGTACAAGCTCCGGGCGCTTCCCGGCGAGGTCGGGGCCGGGAGCCGGGTGCGCGTCCTGGCCTTCGCCAGCAAGAAGAACTGGGAGACCGAGGTGCGCGTGGAGGCACGGGAGACGCTCCGCACCGCCTGGGGAGAGATCCCGACGCTCCGCGTCCGGCCGAGGATCGCCTACGCCGAGGGTCCCTTCCGGCGGAAGGGGGAGGTCCTCTTCTGGGCGACGGCCGACCGCTACCGCATCCCCGTCCGGATGACGAGCGCGGTCATGGTCATCGGCCGGGTGACGGCCTCCCTGACGGACGCCCAGGGGATCGCCGAGGATTCCCTTTTGGCGGAGGCCATTCGGAGGGCGAAGGACGGACGGAGCCAGGCCCGCGCCGCCCCGATTACATCAAAAAGATGAATTCTCAATTTTTAGCGGGACTTGACCGGAATGGGAATTTCAGATAAAAGTATTTTGTCAACGAAACAGGACGAGACGCTCCAGGAAGTGTTCAGACCGGAAATTCGGGGTCCCTTTTGTCTGTGGAACGGAGAGGTGCAAAATGAAGCGCGCAAGAAGAAACCTTTGCCTGTTTTGGACAATCCTGGGGATTTGCCTTTTTCAGGCGCCGGTCGCTCCTGCGGCTGAAAAAATTTCGCTTATCCTGAATTGGGTGCCCGTCGGCTATCACGCGGGATTCTTCGTGGCCCGGGACAAGGGATACTACGCAGAGGAAGGGCTGGAAGTCGATATCATCGGGGGAAAGGGCTCGGGGCTCGCCGTCAAGAGCGTTGCGACGGGCACGGCCAACATGGGGATGGCGGATGCCGGGACCGTCGTTGCAGGACGTTCTCAGGGACTCAAGGTGCGAATGGTCGGAATGTTTTTCGATCGCTCTCCGATGGTGATTTTCGTCCTGAAAGGTAGCGGGATCAAAGGGCCCAAAGACCTTCCCGGTCGGACCCTGGCGGCGCCCGTGGCGAGCGCCCCTCGCGTCCTGTTTCCCGCCTTTGCCAGGGCCAACGGAATCTCCGTGGATTCGGTCAAGTGGCTGACCACCGTGCCGGCTGTCCTACCCATCACCCTTGCCACGAAACAAGTGGAGGGGATCGCCGATTTCTCGACCGCTTGGCCAAACTTTGAGCGGGCCGCTCGGGAAAAGGGGTTGGAACTGGAGATGATCCGGTATGCCGATCATGGCCTCGACATTTTCGGACTTTCCCTGATCAGTGGTGATAAGTGGATCCAGAATAATCCAAAGCTTCTCAAGGCGTTTCTCAAGGGGACCTATCGGGGGATCCGCTGGGTGATAAAAGACCCGAGCGATGGAATCAATATCCTCCTGAAAAGCCATCCCGCGCTGGGTCGCAGCGCCTCTCTCGAGCGGTGGCATATCGCCCAGGATTTGATGCTGACCCCGGTGTCGAGGAAGCAAGGATTGGGCTACATGGCGCCCGACAAGGTCAAGCTTCTCCGTGACACCATTACCAAGTATATGGACGTAAAGGGTTCGGTGGCGACTGAGGACCTTTATACGAACGAGTTTCTCCCGAGGGTCTATCCGCCGAAGTGAACGGGGCGCTGCGGACCGGAGCGTGGGAGGGGCCAGCGTTTCATCTCGGTCGTCGACGTGAGACCGTCCGGAGCCAGGGCCTTTGGGGGTCACGGAGACCTGGTCACAAAACAAACCATCACCTGGAACGAACACACCAAGGAGTACGCGAGATGAGTAAAGACCTCCGGACCTTCCTCGAACAGATTCAGGACAAGATCCTTTATATTGAGAAGCCTGTCGATCCGCGAACCCAAATGGGTGGCATCTGCCAGCGCGTGGAACAGCCCGTGATGTTCAAAAACGTCAAGGGCTATCCGGGCTGGACGGTCGTCGACAGGTTCTTCTCACCCCGGGAGCATATGGCCCTTGCTGCGGGGGTGCCAGCCGACAGAATGATCGATGGGCTCAGCAAGAAATGGCTTCGGCCGCCCGTCCATGAGGCGGTCATGGCAACGGACGCCCCGGTCAAGGAAAAAATCGTGAAGGGGAAGGACGTGGACCTGGGGGCGCTTCCGGTGGCCGTTTCATCGCCTGGAGATTCCGGCCCTTTCCTCTCCTCCGCCCACTTGGTCTCGGTCAACCCAGAGACAGGAGATCTCAATGCCGCCTTCGTTCGCACCGAGGTGAAAGGCAAGACGCTGCTCTCCTCCGGGATCTGGCGACCTCACACCCTTCGGAACATCGCCCTGCATCAAGAGCGCGGCCTGAAGAGCATGCCCATCGCCCTGTGCATCGGCCACCACCCGGCGTTTGACCTCTCGGCCGCGCTCAGCTGGGGCCACGCGGGTTTTTCCGAGCACGAGATGGCCGGGAACCTTCTCGACGAGCCGGTCGAGCTGACCCAGTGCGAAACGGTGGACCTGAAGGTCCCGGCCCGGATGGAGATCGTGATCGAGGCGCAGCTCGACCTCACCCAACGCCTGCCAAATGGCCCATTCGGCGAATACACCATTCGTTACGGCTACGACCCGAACGGATTCAAGTCCGAAGCGACTGCGATCCTCCGCCGCGAGGACGCCATCTATCGCCATCTCAACGCCACTCGTTTCACAGATCACCAGATCCTGACCGGCATCGCCCACTCGGTTCAGATCTACTCCGACCTCATCAACAAGGGGCATCAGGTTCTGGACGTGGACTTCCCGCCCTACGTGGGTCGCCAGATGCTTGTCATCAAGGCCGTTCCCCGGTACAAGGGAGAGGTTCGCGACATGTTCCTCTCCGCTTGCGCCCGAAACGCCCTGGCCCAGTACGTGGTCGTGGTGGACGACGATGTCGACATCGAGGACCCGCGGGACATCCTCCATGTGATTGCGACGAATGCCGACCCGGCTGATTTGTTCGTCCTGGGCGGCCTCATCAGCTGTCAGCTGACCACGACGGCGCGAAATAGGGAAGACCCTTACAAATGCACAAGCACCAAGGTCTTGATCGACGCCACGCGGGGCGCCACCCTGGGAGAGCCGGAGCGGCGGAAGGAGATGGAGCGGATCGGCTACTGGCCCGGGATCAAAGTTGAGAATTTCCTGTGATCCCGTTCGGTCGGAAGAAGGTTCCGGTCGAGGAGATCAGGACCGATGAGGAAATCCTGGCCAGCCTCCCGCCGCGGTCGATTCCGGGCGTCCCGGCGGGAGAAAAGATATCGATCCGGTCCCATTTGAGCCCGTTCGTAAAGAGGGGTCATTTTTCCGTTTGCAGCAGAACAAAGTGAGAAACAAGGCGCTTCCGGCGCATCGCTTCACCCTGGGGCACCCTCGGGGGGAGCCTCTGTGTTTACGATCTGAATTTTATATTACGATGTCGATCCCGAGCTCCCGGAGCTGCTTTTCGTCCACCTCCGAGGGGGCGTCGGTCATGAGGTCGAGGGCCTTCTGGGTCTTGGGGAAGGGGATGACGTCCCGGATGGAGTCCACGCCCGCCAGGATCGCCACGATGCGGTCCAGCCCCAGGGCGATCCCCCCGTGCGGGGGCGTCCCGTACTCCAGGGCCTCCAGGAAAAAACCGAACTTCGCCCTCGCCTCCTCCTCCGAGAGCCCCAGTGCCTCGAACATTTTGTTCTGGACCTCGCGGCGGTGGATCCGGATGCTCCCGCCCCCGATCTCCTGGCCGTTCAGGACGAGGTCGTAGGCCAAGGCCCGGATCCTCCCCCGGTCTGTGTCGAAGAGCGGGATGTCCTCCGGGTGGGGGGACGTGAAGGGATGATGGACGGCCTGGTAGCGCTTTTCCTCCTCGTCCCACTCCAGGAGGGGGAAATCCGTCACCCACAAGAACCGGAAGTCGTCCGGCTTGGAGAGATGGAGCCGGCCGGCGACGTGCGCGCGGAGCGCGCCCAGGGCCTTATCGGCGACGGCGGGCTTGTCGGCGACCATCAAGAGGAGATCCCCGCGGCCCGCCCCCAGCGCCCTCTGAAGACTCTCCAGCGCGTCCGGCTTGAAGAACTTCGCGATGGGAGAGGTCACGCCCTCCTCCACCTTCATCCACGCCAGGCCTCCGGCCCCCTGGCCGGCGGCGAACTTCGTCAGGTCGTCCAGGTCTTTCCGGGAAGCCGCGGCCAGGCCCGGCGCGGAGAACCCTTTGACCTTTCCCCCGTCTT
Organism: Candidatus Tectimicrobiota bacterium; assembly: GCA_016190025.1. The sequence goes on along the minus strand of JACPRG010000127.1, from coordinate 8,568 downwards.
CCAAAACCTTCCGGAACACCCCGAACTCCGTGTCCCTCACGATGTCGCTCACGTCTTGCAGCGTCAGGCCGTACCGGAGGTCCGGCTTGTCCGAGCCGTAGCGGCTCATGGCCTCGTCATAGGAAAGGCGCGCAAACGGGGTCCGCACCTCAACGCCGATGCACTCTGAGAACAGCTCCGCCATCAGGCGCTCGACGACGCCGAGGACGTCCTCCCGCTCCACGAAGGACATCTCCACGTCCACCTGGGTGAACTCGGGTTGGCGGTCCGCGCGCAGGTCCTCGTCCCGGAAGCACTTGACGATCTGAAAGTACCGGTCGAAGCCGGAGATCATGAAGAGCTGCTTGAAGATCTGGGGGGACTGGGGAAGGGCGTAAAACTTCCCCTTGTTCACCCGGCTGGGGACCAGATAGTCCCGCGCCCCCTCCGGCGTGCTCTTGGTCAGCACGGGCGTCTCCAGCTCGAGAAACCCTTCCCGGCTGAAGAAGTTCCGCACACACTGGTTGACCCGGTGGCGGAGGATTAGGTTTTTCTGCATGGCCGGGCGCCGCAGGTCCAGATAGCGGTACTTCATCCGGACGGCCTCGGACACTTCGGCGTCGCTCTCAATGCTGAAGGGGGGCGTTTTGGCCTCGCTGAGGATCCAGAGATCCGTCGCGCGGACCTCCACCTCTCCCGTCGGGAGCCTCGGGTTGACGCTCTCCTGCGGGCGCCGCGCGACTTCCCCCCGGACGGCCAGGACGAACTCGCCCCGCACCCCTTCCGCCCGCCGGTGGGCCTCTGCCGAGCGCGCCGGGTCCACCGCCACCTGGATGAGGCCCGAGCGGTCGCGCACGTCAATGAAGATGAGTCCTCCGTGATCCCGGCAGGTCTGGGCCCACCCCTTCACCACGACCGCCGAGCCCACGTCCGCCGCGCGCAACTCCCCGCAGCGATGTGTCCTGGCAGGAATGATCTTGGTCATGCGATGGCGTTCCCTTCGACGATGGGACGAGCGGCTTGGCGGCCGATTTCAGAAGAGATAAGGCCGGGCGTGCGCCTCCCACCGGTGGGGCGTCTCCCGCCCGGGACCCAGACGCTCCAGAGCGGTCTTGACGGCCTCCAGCGCCCGCATCCCGTCCTCTCCGCCCAGGCCAGACCCCCTTCCGACCGGAACCCAGCTCCCGTTGTGCAGCGCCTCGAGCCAGCGCGCATCAGGGCCCATGTGGACCTTCTGCCAGATGAGCCGGACCGCCTGGAGGTCCTTGAAACGGAGCCTGCGCCGGAGGTCTTCCGGATGGCAGGAATAAAGGTCTACCCACGAAACCCCGTTCTCAGTCAACTCGATGGTGGATGGGCACGCGATGACTTTGGGCAGCTGGGCCCTCAAGAAAAGAAGCGCCTGTGAGCGCGGCCCCTCCGGCAGCCATGCGGCGAGGGAATCGGGCGGGGGCGGCGCCTTGGAAATCCAGCTGCAACCCATCAGCAACCCGAGGCTCGCCACCGCAAAAGAAAGGACGCCCACAAAACGGCCCGGCCTCATCCCGCTACCTTCTCCTCACGTTCCGGGGCGAGGGAAAAGACCCCTCTCCTCTCCATCGTTTGAGCATGTTATCCGCCGGACATCGGGCTGGCAACCCTATTCCCTGCGAAAAGGCCCCAGGACACCTCTCTCGTGAGCCGGGGGGGTCGGGAGGCGAGTTCCGAGAGGCCCGTCCCAGCGAAGCCCTGACTGAAGCGAAAGAGTTCCCGAGGAGATCCCCGTGAAATTTCTCTTCACCTGCGGAAAGGGTTGCCGGCGGGCTCGGAGGATGATATAAGAACAGCGCGAGGTTGGCGTAAATTCGGCGAAACAGATGAACGCCCCATTCTTCCACCTGGCCGTCGCTCTGCTGGCCGGAATCCTTCTCTCCTCCCCCGCCACACCGCTGTCTGTCAGGGTGGCCGCCGGCTTGCTTGCAGGGGGACACCTCCTCTATCTGTTTCTCGACCCGAGGGCCCGGAGGACCGGGTGGATGGCGTCGGCCGCCCTGGCGGCCGGCCTCCTTCTCCCTCACGTCCGGATGCCCTGGCACGCAGAGCCAGTGCCCCTTTCCTCCGACCGCGTCGACTTGGTCGCGCGGGTGGACACTCCGCTGGACCGAGGCCGCAGCACCGACCACGTTTTCCTCCGGCTGGAGAAGATCGAGAGGGCGGAGAAAAACGTTCCCGTGGCCGGCCGGGCGCGCCTGACTCTCTACTGGACCGGCGCGGACCTGAAGTACGGTGACCGCGTGCGGGTCAGCGGGGTGCGGCTGCACCGCCCGAAGGGGTTCGGCAACCCCGGGTCATTCGACTATGAAACCTATCTGGCGGCCCGGGGGATCGTGGCGGTCGGGGGCGTGAGCCGCCCGGCGCAGCTCGCCCTCCTTGAAAGGGGGACGGGCTCTCCCCTTCTCTCCTGGCTCTACTCGGTCCGGGAACGGCTGCTCGGCGCAATCCAAAGCGGTCTGCCGCCGCGGGAGGCCGCGGTGTTGAGCGCCCTTCTCTACGGCGAGCGCCGCACGGTGCCATCCAACACCCAGTCCGATTTTTACATCTCGGGGACCGGCCACCTCCTGGCGATCTCCGGCCTGCACGTGGGATTCGTCGTCCTCTTCCTCTTCGGGTCCCTTCGGTGGGGCGCCCGCCGGGTTCCCCGAGGCATCTGCGTCCGGCTGCCCGCTTTCCTAACGCCGGACCGGCTGGCCGCCCTGGGCGCCATTCCCCTCCTCCTGGCCTACATGATCCTCGCCGGCGCCCGCGTGACCACCGTCCGGGCGACGATCATGGTGGTCAGCTATCTGCTGGCCCGGTTCCTCCAACGGGACCGGGACCACTTCAACACGCTGGGTCTGGCCGCCCTCCTGATCCTGCTGTGGGACAGCCGATTCCTCTTCGACGTCGGTTTTCAACTGTCCTTTGTGGCGGTGTTGGTCATTCTCGTCACTGCGCGGACCTTCGTGCCCAAGGACAAACTGCGGGATTTCATCCGGGTGACGGTCCTGGTTTCCCTAGCCATGATCCCGATCCTGGCCTTTCACTTTCACCGGGTCAGCCTCTACGGCGTGGCGGCCAACCTGGCGCTGATCCCGGTGGCCTCCATCCTGGTCCCGGCCGGGCTGGTGGCCTCCGTCTTGGGCGCGGCGATCCCCTCTCTGTCGAGTCTTCTCTTTTTCCCCGTTCAATACCTGGCGCTCCTGCTGGTGGAGGGCGCCCGCTGGTTCGCCGTCCTCCCGAAATCCGCCCTGCGCATTCCGCCGCCCACTCCCCTGATGCTCCTCGCCCTGTATGGCCCGGCGGCCGCCTGGCTTCTTCTTCGCCGCCACAGGAACTGGACGCGGCTCGCTGTCGGCGCCTCCCTCGCCGTCCTGGGGGTCTCCGTCCTGTGGACCTCCCTGGGCCCCGTGCGGTCCGCGCACAGAGGCGAGCTGGAGATGATTTTTCTGGACGTCGGAGACGCGGACGCCACTTTCGTCCGGCTTCCCGACGGGCGCACGCTCCTGGTGGACGCCGCGGGAAAGCTCTCGGAAACCTTCGACGTGGGGGAGGCGGTGGTCGTCCCCTACTTGGAGAAACATTGGGTGCGGCGCCTCGATTACGTCCTCCTGACCCATCCCGAGCGCAACCACGCCGGCGGCGCTCCGGCCGTCTTCCAGGCCCTCTCGGTGGGCGAGCTGTGGGAGAGCGGTCTGCCCTCGGCCAACCCGCTTCGGGCCCGCGTCCTGCGGGCGGCGGAAGAGCGCGGCGTCCCGGTGCGGCGGCTGCGGCGGGGTGCGACGATCCCGGGCCGCGGCTACCGCATCGAAGTCCTCCACCCCCTGCCCCAGGCAAGGACCGCCCGCCGCCGTCCGGACAACGACCAGTCCGTGGTCCTTCGCCTCACTCACGGCAAGGTCCGCGTCCTGCTGACCGGAGACCTCGAGCGCAAAGGGGAGCGGGTTCTGATCCGCTCGGGACAAGACCTGCGGGCGGAAGTCCTCCGGGTTCCCCACCACGGCAGCTCCACTTCGAGTTCGCCCGCCCTTCTCCGGGAGGTCCGTCCGCGGGCCGCCGTCATTTCGGCGGGAAGGCCCTGGATGGGCCACCCCTCCCGGGCCGTCCTCTCCCGCTACGAGGGGCTGGGAACCGCCGTCTTCCGCACGGATTGGGACGGCGCCGTCCGGGTCTGGTCGGACGGCGAGACGTACCGGGTGGAGAGCACGTTGCGGCCCCGCCGAAGCCTTCACGCCCGGGCGGCCGAGATCCCCCCCGCCCAGGCGGCGGCCGGGGTATCCGCGAGGCTTCATTGACTTCCGGGGGTGAGAGCCACATTCTTTTGCCGGTGAGGTGAAGCCGGCGGCTTCCCTGTGCGACCCCCACCAGGGTTCGGCTCCGCCGTCCGAGGAAGAGGAGACGCCGCTCTGGGTCCGCCCCCGCAGATCAGCCAGCGAGGACTCGACGCCCTGCTCACGGCGCGCCACACGGCGGCCCTCACGGGCGCCGGCGTTTCGGCGGAGAGCGGAGTCCCGACCTTCCGGGGAGAAGGCGGGCTTTGGCGGAGCCGCCGGCCCGAGGAGCTGGCGACGCCCGAGGCCTTCGCGGCGGACCCCCGGCTCGTCTGGGAGTTCTACGATTGGCGCCGCTCGGTCATCCGCCGGGCCGGACCCAACCCCGCCCATTACGCGCTGAGGGCGCTCGAAGCGATGTTCCCCCGGTTCACCCTTCTCACCCAGAACATCGACGGCTTTCACCGCGAGGCGGGGAGCCGCCATGTGTTGGAGATGCACGGAAACATCTGGGAAGTGAGAAGCCTCGAGGACGGACGCGTCTGGGAGGACCGGCGGGTTCCCCTGGAGCCGATCCCGCCCCGGACGGAATCCGGGGCCCTGCTGAGACCCAACGTCGTGTGGTTCGGAGAGGGCCTGGACCCCGAGGTCCTGGAGGCGGCCTTTGAGGCGGCCGCCCGGTGCGATTTCATGATCGTGGCCGGCACCTCGGCGGTCGTCCAGCCCGCGGCCCACCTGCCGGTTCTCGCCAAGCGCAACGGGGCGTATGTCCTGGAGGTGAACCCCGAAAGGACTCCCATCTCCGACCTGGCGGACGAGACCCTTCTGGGAAAGGCGGGAGAGGCGCTGCCGGCCGTCGTCGAGCGCCTCGCGCAGGCGAAGCGGCGGGACCCGAGGCGCCCATCCTCCTGATCCGAGGAAAGCGAAGGAATTGAAGAAGGAAAAGATCCGCGCGGTCCGGGGCGTCCAGGATGTCCTCCCCCCGCAGTCATCCGTCTGGCAGCGGATGGAGGCCGTCGCCCGGGACGCCTTTCACCGCTACGGGTTTGGCGAGATCAAGATCCCCGTCTTCGAGAAGACCGACCTCTTCGCGCGGGGGATCGGGGAGGCCACCGACATCGTCCACAAGGAGATGTACACCTTCGAGGACCGGGGCGGGGACAGCCTCACCCTGCGCCCCGAGGCCACGGCTTCCATCGTCCGCGCGTACCTGGAGCACCACCTCGACCGGACGGGCGACGTGACCCGGCTCTACTGCATCGGCCCGATGTTCCGCTACGAGCGTCCCCAGGCCGGACGGCTGCGCCAGTTCCACCAGATCGATTGCGAGGTCTTCGGCTCCTCCCATCCGGCCGTGGACGCGGAGATCATCGCCCTGGCGTGGGAGATCCTCTCCGGCCTCGGCCTGCGAGGCATGACGGCGCACCTCAACACCCTGGGCGGCCCCGCCGACCGTCCGGGATACCTGAAAGCCCTCCGGGGCTACTTCCGGGACCGGCTGGCCGAGTTGTGCGAAGATTGCAACCGGCGGTTCCGGGAGAACCCCTTGCGCATCCTGGATTGCAAGAACGAAGGGTGCCGGCGGGTGACCGCCCAGGCCCCAGCGCTCCTCGACCACCTCGGCCCGCCGTCGAGGGAGAACTTCGAGCTGGTTCAGCGCCTTCTGCAAGAGGCGGGGGTCCCCTACGAGCTCAACCCGCGGCTGGTGCGGGGCCTCGATTACTACACCCACACCGCCTTCGAGATCACCGCCGAGGGGCTGGGTGCGCAGAACGCCGTGGCGGGAGGCGGACGCTACGATGGGCTCGTGGAGCTCCTGGGGGGCGCCCCCACGCCCGCCACCGGGTTCGCCATCGGGATGGAGCGCCTGGCTTCCCTCGTCCCCAAGGTGCAGCAGACGCGCGACCCGGACAAGGTCTTCCTGGTCGCCCTCGGCGAGCGCGCCGCCGCGCGCGCCTTCGGGTGGGCCCAGGCGTGGCGGAAGGCCGGCCTCGCGGTCTTGTGGGATTGCGAGGGGCGGAGCCTGAAGTCCCAGATGAAGAAGGCCGACCGCTCGGGCGCGGCGTTCGCCATCCTCATCGGGGAGGACGAGCTCGGGGCGGGGGCGGCGCAGGTCCGCGACCTGCGGGACGGCTCCCAGCGCGCCGTGCCTTTCGATCAGGTTCCGGAAGAGATCCGCAGGGGGGCCGGCTGATCCGCCTCGCGCCCGCCGCGAGGCGTCAGAGGCCCCGGAAGGTGATGACCCTCCGCTCGATGCGGCGGAGGACCCGCTGAACGACCCACCTGCGCAGCACCCGTCGCGTCGGCGGGATGAGGCAGAGAAGACCGGCGGCGTCGGTCACCAGGCCGGGCGTCAGGAGGAGAATGCCCCCCGCCAGGATCAGCGCGCCGTCGATGAGCTCCGTCGAGGGGGGAAGGCCCGCGTCGATGGACTCGCGGATTCTGCGAAGCACGCCCAGGCCCTCGGCCCTCGCGAGCCAGGCCCCCGCCGCGCCCGTGATCACGACAATGGCAAGGGTGTTGAACACCCCGATCTCTTGTCCGACCCGGATGAGCAGGGCGAGCTCCAGCAGGGGGACCGCCGTGAAGAGAAGGAACAGCTTAACCAGCATCCTCGGCCTCCCGCAACCCCTCGTCCACGTCAAAAGCACCCCTTTCCAACATAGTGACGCCTCCCCGCCGCGTCAAACGGGCTTGAAACCCAATCCGCTCCGAAATCTTCCTAACTGCCGCTGTTTATGGCCCTATTGCATACACGTATTGCCGTGTTATACACTGTCGGGCTGGGATGGCGCCTTCGGGCGCGCGGGTTGCGGCTTCTTTGGCATCGTGGATTCTCTATGTCCCGAAAGATCCTGTTCCCGGTCGCGACCCTCGCGGCCCTCTTTCTGGTGGGGACGCTCGGATTCAGAATCATCGAGGACGGATGGAGCCTTTTCGATTCCTTTTACATGACCGGGATTTCGAGGCCGTCATCGGCGAGCGCTCCCCGCTGCGCGGAAAGATCCTGCGGGAGGCGGCCATCCCCCGACGAAAGATGGGCCTGCTCGTCGTCGCCGCCAAAAAGGCCGGACACAGCGGTTACCAGTACAACCCGGAAGCTGACTACCTCTCTGGAGACGGACGACGTGCTCGTCGTGATGGGTCCGGTCGATCAGGTTCGAAAGCTGCGGGAACTGGCCGGCAATGCCTGATCCGATAGAGATGACGATGTCCACCCCCCATCCGTCCAGGGCCGCTTCACGGGCGGCCGCCGAGCTGCTGGAAGCGGCTCCCTGGGCCATCGAGTTCGCCAATGCGTCCCTGTCCGAAGAAAACTGGGTGGACCACCTGCTGGAGTGGTTCGGGGTCTCGCTGGACGCCGGCGAAGAGTCCGGCGCCCGGGCGGAGGAACGGAGACCGCGCGGGAGAAAGTCCCCCCAGTGGCACTACGGGGGCATGGAGCCCACCCTCGCCCACATCCACCGGACGCAGGAGAGCGTCCGCGAGACGCTCGAAACCCTCGCCGAGAAGGGAACCGTCCCCAGGGACGTGGTGGAACGGGTCAATAGCTATCTGATGGGTCTGTACGGCTTCAAGTTCCACATCATCTCCGAGGTGCCGCCCAACGGCAGTCCCGAGGGTGCGGAGGACCCCTCCGCTTTCGGCGACGCGCGCTCCGTCGAGGAGGGCTCCGCGCAGGCGGACTCCTCCGCGCCGGACGGCAGGGCGGGGGGGAAAGGCGTCCAGCCCCGAACCCTGCGGCTGGAACCCAAGACGTTCGACCTGCGGAGCCTGCTGTACTACCGGTTCTGCCTTTTCCTCATCAGCGCCGCGGCGCAGCGGGTGCGGAAGTGCAAAGAGTGCGGCGCCTTTTTCATCCAGCGCTTCAACCACCGAAAGCTCTACTGCGGCGACCTTTGCCGATTCCGCTCCCACAACAGGACCCGGACGGAACAGAAAGAGAAAAGAAAGGCGGGCCGGAGACGGGCGGCCGCCTCGGCGCCCGCGCGCAGTTTCGTCTGGTGGCGCAAGTACGAAGAGAAGTCCTCCCCCGGCTGAGAAGATCAAGGCGGGCTCCCCCGTGCCGCTTTTCGCCCATCTGCGCAAGGACCCCCGTCGCCTGTACACCGCCCTGGGCGTCGCCGCCCTGGTCTTCGCCGGGCTCGCGGCCCTGTGGACCCTGGGCCTCTTCGAGCTGGCCGAGCTGAAATCCCTCGACCACCGCTTCGTGCAATTCGCGAGGCCCGAAAGGGCCAACCGCGACATCGCCGTCGTCGCCATCGACGAAGCCAGCCTCGATCACTTCGAGGACCAGCTGGGG
>JACPRG010000125.1 GCA_016190025.1 Candidatus Tectimicrobiota bacterium | reverse complement strand
TCTCCAAGTACCAGAACCTGCCGGCGTCGCTTTCCCCGCAGGAGGTCTACACCAATGAATTCCTGCCGCGCCTCTTTCCCAAGGCCCCCAAGAACGGCTGACAGGGAAAGCAAGCCGGATGCCCAACCCCGGACAGGGAGGACCGCATGAGCTTTGAGCTATCCGAGGAGCTGAAGCTCCTGCGCGACATGGTCCGAGATTTCGTCGCGAAGGAGCTCCTGCCCCTTGAGGAACAAGTGGAAGAGGCCGACGACGTCCCGCCGGACGTCTTGCGCAGGCTCCGCACCCGGGCCCGCGACCTGGGCCTGTTGGGGCTCAACATACCCGCCGAGTGCGGAGGGGCGGGACTGGGCATGCTCGCCAACTGCATCCTCCGGGAGGAACTGGGGAGGACCAGCCTCGCCATGTCCTACACCATCCGGGGTCCCTCCCCGGTCCTTTCCCTGGGCACGCCCGCGCAGCGGGAGAAATACCTGGCGCCGTGTCTTCGGGCGGAAAAGCGGGACTCCTTCGCCCTGACCGAGCCCAACGCCGGGTCGGACGCGGCCGCCATCTCCACCACCGCGGCGCGCGACGGCGACCACTTCATCCTGAACGGGACGAAGATCTTCGTGACCGACGGACAAAAGGCGGATTTCGCCATCGTCTTCGCCGTCACGGACAAGGAGAAACGGGCGCAGGGGGGCATCACGGCCTTTCTGGTGGACAAAGGGACCCCGGGGTTCCGCGTGGGGGCCTTGTTCAAGAAGATGGGCTGGCGGGGAACCGACCTGGCGGAGCTCGTCTTCACCGACTGCCGGGTCCCCGCCGAGAGCGTCCTGGGCGAGGTGGGCCAGGGGTTCGCCATCGCCATGAAGTGGATCGACCAGGGGCGCCTGGGAGTCGCCGCGGCGGCCGTCGGGACCGCGGAGCGGCTCCTGGAGATGGCCTCCCAGTACGCCCGCCAGCGGGTGACCTTCGGAAAGCCCCTCGCCGACCGGCAGGCCATCCAGTGGATGATCGCCGACTCGGCCACCGAGATCGCGGCCGCCCGGCTCCTGGTCTATCAGGCCGCGGGGGAGGGAGACCGGGGACGCAACGTCCGGTCCCAGGCGGCCATGGCCAAGCTCTACGCCTCCGAGATGGTCGGCCGGGTCGCGGACCGCACCCTCCAGATCCACGGGGGGATGGGATACATGAAGGAGTTGCCCATCGAGCGGATGTACCGGGACGTCAGGTACACGCGGATCGCAGAGGGCACCTCGGAGATCCTCCGCCACCTCATCGCCCGCGGGATTCTGAAAGGCTGACCCAGAGGCGGAACACGGCTCAAGGGCGGTCGGCCCCCGCGGGCGGCCGCCTTCCCCTCCCCTTCCCCCGGGCGTCCCCATCGGACCCGACGCCGTAACCGGCCCGCGCTTTCCGAGGGGAAAGGATCCCGTTTCGGACGTCCCGCCGGACCGCGTCGGGATCCCGCCGGAGGGGATCGCCCCATCCCCCGCTTCCGGACGACTGGATGCGCAGCACCCCGGGCTCGACGCTCACGATGCCGTAGGCGGGCAGGCGCTCTTCCGCTCCCCCCTCCCGACGGTAGGTGACCCGGGCGGGCTCCCCGGCCGTTCCCCCGGCGACCCCATACCCGCTGGGCGTGTTCTGTCCCTCTCCCCGAAGGCACAGGGTTCCGGGCTCGAGAAGCTGCACCTGGTAGTCCACGCCGGTCCCGCCTCGAAACTCTCCTGCCCCGCAGGAATCCCGGCGAAGCTCGTGCTTGAGGAAGCGGACCGGGTAGAGGCGCTCCAGGGACTCCAGGTTGGGGATGATCATCCCGCCCATGTTGATGGGCGTGCCGATCTGCTCGATCCCGTCTCTCCCCTTCATGGCCCCGGCGCTGGCCAGGCCGCCGAGGTTGAAGATGACGAAGACGCGCCCGTGCCGGTCGAGCCCCGACAGCGTCGGGTTGGCCATCTTCCCCCACCCGGCGCAAACGCGCTCCGGCACCGCCTGGGCCAGAGCCTTCCAGCAGCAGTGCATGATCTCGTGGGCCGGATGGATAGTGGAAAAGCTGACGGGGGCGGGCTCCCGGGGGTTGACGACGGTCCCCTCCGGGGCCACCACCCGCAGGGTCCGGTACATGCCCTCGTTGTGGGGGATCTGGGGGTCCACCGCCGTGGCCAGGGCGGCATAGACGGCCGAATAGGTGTTCGCCAGGGGACTGTTCTTGTAGGCGGGGATCTGGGGGTCCGTCCCGGTGAAGTCCGCCGTGAGGTCGCTCCCCCGGACCGTCAGGCGGAGCCGGATGGTGACGGTCCGGCCGGAGAAGCAGTCATTGTTCATCGTCTCCTCGGCCTCGTAGACCCCGTCCGGAATCCCCTCCAGCTCCTGCCGCATCCGGCGCTCGGCGTAGTCCAGAAGGGCCTCGCAATACGCGCGAAGCTCCCCCCACCCGTACTCCCGGATGATCTCCCCCATCCATTCGATGCCCCGTTTGACCGAGCCGACCATCGCGCCGAGGTCCCCGCCCAGGATGTCCGGACGGCGGCTGTTGACCTTCAGCAGCGCCAGGACGTCGGACCTGGGAGAGCCGGCCGCGATCAGCTTCAGCGGCGGGATGCGCAGGCCCTCGTGGAAGATCTCCCTGGCCTGCGGGTTATAGGTGCCCGCGGCGCCGCCGCCGATGTCCAGCTGATGCGAGCGAATGCAGGTGAAGGCCACGAGCTCTCCCTCGGAAAACACGGGGCCGAAGACCGTCCAGTCGGGCAGGTGGTTTCCGCCGGCGGCGTAGACGTCGTTGGAGACGAAGACGTCCCCGGGCCGGATGTCTCCCCTGAAAAAATCCAGGAGGGCGCGCACGGCGAACCCGCCGCCCCCGGTGTGGATGGGGATGCCCTCGGCCTGGGAGAGAAGCCGCCCGCCGGCATCCGTGAGGAAGCAGGAGAAATCGTGCGCCTGGCTGGCGAGGGAGCTTCGGGCCGTGCGGCTCATCACGGCCCCCATCAAATGGGTGATGCCGTCCAGCCTCTTCTGGATGATGGTAAGGGTCGCGGGATCGATGCCGAAGTCCCTCGAATGCACGCTCAAGCCCTTTCCTTCGAGAGCAGGTAGTTCCCCTGGGCGTCCTTCTCCACGGTATCCCCGACGGAGACCCAAAGGGTCAGGGTCGGCTCCTCAATGATGACGGGCCCCAACAGCCGCTCCCCGGGCCGGAGCGCGGACCCCGCGATGACCGGCACGGAGACGGGCGGGCCCGGCTCGTCCAGATACACGTCCCGGCGAATCTCCGGGCCGGCCGCCCGGACCGGCCCGGAGGAGACCCGCTCGCCGGTCTTCAACGGCGGGGTGGGCGCCGTGGCCGTGACGCGGATCTTCAAGATCTCGACGACGCCCTCCGGGTCCCGGTGGCCGTAGAGGATCTCGTGGCGCTCATGGAAGGCCGCTTCCAGCGTGCCGAGAGGGTCCGGGCACTGAAGCCCCGGCAGGGGGACGGGAATCTCCCAGTGCTGTCCCCGGTAGCGAAGGTCGGCGATCGGCTCGGCGTTCACCTTCTCCGCGGGCACGCCCATCTCCCGGAACTCGTCCCGTGCCGTCTCCATCAATTGCCGAAACCCTTCTTTCAGGGACTCGGGGGCCGTGGTCCCCAGGTCTCCGATGAAGCTTTGGACGTAGTCTCGGCGGAGGTCCGCGTGGAGAAGGCCGAGGGCGCTGAAGACGGCGGCGTCCCGGGGGACAAAGACGCGGGTGATTCCCAGCGCCCCGGCCAGGGCGCTGGCGTGCAGGGGGCCCGCCCCTCCCGCCGCGACCAAGGCGAACTCCCTCGGGTCTCTCCCCTTCTTCACGCTGATCATTTCGAGCGCGCTGATCATGTTCTGGTTCGCCACCCGGAGGATCGCCCTCGCGGCCTCCTGCGGCGTCAGGCCCAGGGGTTCCGCGATCTTCTGCCGGATGACCTCCTCGGCCTGGACCGGGTCCAGGGTCATCTCTCCCCCCAGCAGGCTGTGGGCGCTCAGCCGGCCCAGGATCAGATTGGCATCGGTGACCGTGGGCTCCTGCCCGCCGCGTCCGTAGCAAACCGGCCCCGGGTCCGCCCCGGCCCCCCGGGGCCCCACCCGGAGCATGCCGCCCGGGTCCACGTAGGCGACGGTCCCCCCGCCCGTCCCGATCGTGCTGATCTCCAGGGAAGGGGCCGCCAGGTGGTAGCCGTCAATCTCCAAGATGTCGGTGAGCGAGACCCTGCCGTCGGCGACGACCGTGATGTCGCAGCTCGTGCCCCCCATGTCGAAGACCAGAAGGTTCGAGGCCCCGATCCCGTCTTTGTACCGGAGGGCGGCGGCGGCCACCGCGGCCGGCCCAGAGAGGATGAGGGACCCCGGCTGGCGGAGGCTGCGCTTGATGTCGTTGACCCCCCCGTTGCCCTGGATCAAAAGAGGCTCGACCCGGAGACCGTGGGCCTTCAGCGCGGCGTCCAGGTCCCCCAGGTAAGAGGCCGCTCCGGGGGCCACGTAGGCGTTGATCACGGCCGTCGAGACCCTTTCATACTCTCCCATCACGGGGAGAACCTCCGAGGAGATCAAAACGGGAACGTCGGGGATCCGCTCGCAGGCCCGGCCCTTCAGGGCCCTTTCGTGCTCCCCGTTCAGGTAGGCGTTGAAGAGGCAGATGGCCACCGCCTCCACGCCGTGGCTCTTCAGCGTGTCCAGGGCCTTCTCGACGCTCTCCGGCTCCAGGGGCTCCAGGGGCACCCCGAAGCAATCCATCCGCTCCCGCACCCCGAGACGGAGGTGCCGCGGGACGAGGTCCGGGGGGGTGGGGGCGGCGATGTCCCAGATGGAACTGCGGGCTCCCCGGCGGATGGCCAAGGTATCGCGGAATCCCTCCGTCGTGAGGAGGCCCACCTTCGCGCCGGAGCGCTGGACTGTCATGTTGGTGCACACCGTGGTCCCGTGAACGAAGGAACGGCAGTCCCGCAACAGGCCGGCCAAGTCCGTGCCGATCCGCCCGGCGGCCTTGGAGAGCCCCTGCAAGATCCCGTCCAGGAGGCGGCCCGGCGTGCTCGGCGTCTTCAAGGACACGACCTCGCCGGTCGACTCGCGGACGACCACCACGTCGGTGAAGGTTCCTCCCACATCCACGCCGATGCGAACCGGGTTTCCCAAGACATTGCTCCCGCTTGCAGCGATGGGGACTCGTTGACCAAGCCGTCCAACAAATCATAATATAACGCCGCGGGGAATCGCCAGACGACGGTTCTCCCCGCCCCGGATGCGTGTCCGCGCGCACCGGCGCCCCGGAAACCCCCCTCTCCACAAGGAGACCGCGCCTTGGCTCCCCTTCTGCTCAGCATCGGCGTCTTCCCGGCGGAAGAGAAACAATCCGCGTTGAAGGTCGTCGAGGCCGTCGAGGAGGCGGAAAAGGCGGGGTTCGGCCGCGCCTGGATCGCCGATACGCAAGGGATCTTCCGCGACCTGTACGTGACGCTGACCCTGTGCGCCGCCCGAACCAGCCGGATCCAGCTGGGAACCGGCGTCACGAATCCCGTCACCCGCCACCCCGCCGTGACGGCCCGGGCCGTCGCCACCCTGGATGAGATCTGGGAGGGGCGGTTCCTCCTGGGGCTGGGCGCGGGGGACACCTCCCTCAAGCACCTGGGGCTCGGCCCGTCAAGTCCAGAGGAGTGCGAGGAGGCTGTGCGCTGTCTCCGCTCTCTGCTGGCCGGCGAGGAGGGGGTTTTTCGCGGACAGAAGATCCCCAAGCTTCACCATTACGCGGGACGGAAGATCCCCATCTATCTGGCGGCCAACGGGCCCCGGATGCTGCAAGCGGCGGGAAGGTGCGCCGACGGCGTGATCGCTTCCGTGGGCGTCGCGCCGGAGCTCGTTCAGTACGTCCTGGAAACGGTCGGGAGGGGGGCGGAGAGCGCCGGACGCGACCCGAAAGAGGTGGCGGTGTCGCTTCACTTCGGCTGCGAGGTTTCCGAGAACCGGGCGAAGGCCCGCGACAACGTGAAAACCTACGTGGCGCGCCGGCTCCTCGCCCCCCTTCCCGCGAAGCTGACGGGCTTCACGAAGGAGGAGAGAGAGGCGTTTCAACGGGCCTATTCCCTGTCGGGACATCTGCAGGTGAACGCTTCCCACGCGCACCCGGTCCGTGAGGAGTGGATCGACCGCTTCGCCCTCGCGGGAAACCCGGACGAGTGCCTGGAGAAGCTGCGGCAATTGGGCGAGATGGGGGTGAACGAGGTCCTGCTCCTTCCGACCACTCCGAACTCCGTCACCCTCATCCGGACCTTCGGCGAGACCATCCTCCCCAAGCTCCGCTAGTGCCCTTCCCCGCCCGCACGGCCCCCCGGCGAGACCCCGACTCCCCCTTCCCTGTGTTAAAAGATCCGCTGCCATCAGGTCCTCGGAGACTCGACGCTGAGGGGGAAGGACTGACATGACCGACATCCGGGCTCTTTTGGAACCCTGCTCCATCGCCGTGGTCGGGGCCAGTGAAGCGGTGGGCCCGGGCCGCAACGTCTTGGGCAACCTGCAACAGGCGGGGTTCGAGGGGGAAATTGTGCCGGTGAATCCCAAGTATGCGTCCGTCGCCGGCCTCCCTTGCGTCCCCGACCTCTCCCGCCTGCCGCATCCCGTGGACCTGCTGGTCATTGCCATTCCCGCGGAGGCCGTACCGGCCGCCCTGGGAAAGATGTCTCCCGGCGCCGCCGGGGCGGCCATCGTCCTTTCCGCGGGATTCGGCGAAGCGGGGGAACCGGGGAGGAAGCTGGAAAAGGACGTGCAATCGGCGGCCCGGGACCTGGGGCTCAGGCTCTGCGGCCCCAACTGTCTGGGGATCATCAACGTCCGTCAAAAGGTGGCGGCGTACAGCGCCCGGCTTCGGGACATGCCGCCGCCGGGTCCCATCGGGTATGTCTCGCAGAGCGGGACCGTCTGCATCGGCGTGACCAACGCCCGCGCCGACCTGGGCTTCAGCTTCATCATTTCCGCGGGGAACGAGACCGACGTGAAATGCGACGAGTACGTCCGGTTTCTCGTGGACGACCCGGGGACAGGGGTGATCGCCCTGTTCCTGGAGGGCGTCCGCTCCCCCAGGGCCTTCCTGGACGCTCTGGACCGCGCCCGGGAGGCCGGCAAGCCCGTGGTGGTCCTCAAGGCGGGCCGTTCGGAGGGAGGGCGGCGCGCCACCCTCGCCCACACCGGCTCTCTGGCCGGGTCCGAGGAGGTGTTCCGCGGCCTTTTCGCGCAGAAATCCGCCATCCAGGTCCTGGACCTGGACGAGCAGCTCGCCACCCTGGGTCTGCTTTCCCAGGGCCGCCGCCCCCTGGGCCGCGGCGTGGGCATCGTGACCGTCTCCGGCGGGCAGTCCGCCCTCATCTGCGACGCGGCCGAGGACATCGGTCTCGAGCTTCCGGATCCCGTCCCGGAGACCCGCGAGAAGCTCCGCGCCGTGCTGCCGGGATTCGCCGCCATCTCCAACCCCCTGGATGTCACGGGAGTGGGGGTGGTCCGGCGTGAACTCTACGAAGACTCCCTTCGGATCCTCGCCGAGGACCCGGGGACGCACCTCGTCGCCGTTCTGCAAGACGTCGTGGCCGGCCTGGGCCCGGATTCCCGCAAGCATTACCACGGCATCTGCAAGTCCACCGTGCACGTCGCGCGGTCCACCCACAAACCGGTCGCCCTCTTCACCCAGTTCAGCGGGACGATGGACCCCGAGATGGTCGAGACGCTGAGGGCGGGAAACGTCCCCCTTCTCCAGGGCCTGGTTCCCGGCCTGCGGTCCGTTCAGAACTGGATCCGGTATTCCGAGAAGATGAGAGGCGCCGTCCCCCGGCGGGGGGAGGCGGATTCCGCCGTCTCCGACGAGGGGGTGGTCGCGCGGCTGCGGAGCGCGAAAGGGCCCTTGACGGAGCGGGAGAGCAAGGAGGTCCTCTCCCGGGCGGGGATCCCCGTCACGCGGGAAGCGCTGGCCGGCTCAGAGGAGGAGGCGCTGGACATCGCCGAGTCCATCGGATTCCCCGTGGTCCTCAAGGTGGATTCCCCCGACCTCCCCCACAAGACCGAAGCGGGGGCCGTCCGCCTTGGCCTCACCTCCCGCGAGGAGCTTCGGGGGGCCTACCGGGAGATCCTTCAGGCCGCCCGCCTCTACCGGCCCGACGCGCGAATCAACGGCGTCCTGGTGCAGGAGCAGGTCCCCGCGGGCGTCGAGGTCATCGTCGGCCTCGCCACGGACCCCCAGTTCGGAAAGACCCTCTTGATGGGCCTCGGCGGAGTCCTGGCGGAGATTTTGAAGGACGTGTCCGTGCGGCTGGTCCCCGTCTCGCGGCGGGACGCGCAGGAGATGCTGGACGAGGTGCGGGCCTCCCACATCCTGAAAGGGGTTCGCGGCCGGCCGCCTTCGGACCGGGGGGCGATCATCGACGCCCTCCTGGCTCTCTCCCGATTCGGCCGTCTCTACGGGGACCTGGTCGAGGAAGTGGACATCAACCCGCTGATCGTCGGGCCGGAAGGGAGGGGGGCCAGAGCGGCGGACGCCCTGATCGTGCCCCGCGCCTGACGCCCCGAGGCCGATTCAGCCGGCGAGGCCGGCGCCCATCCGAGACAGGAGGAAACCCGCCGGAGTCATTTTCGATGGCTAGAACCTCCCCTCTCCGCCGGGTTCTCATTTCTCCCGCTCGAAATCCCCCAGCCCAGGCCGGTACTTCTTTTCCCGGAACTGCCCAATCCCCTCCTCCAGCCAGGTCCCTTTCTGATGAAAGGTCAGCTCGTTGCCCTTGGCCATCGCCCACGCGTAGGCCTGCTCCCAGTTCATCTGTTTTCCGAACTTGTACACTTCCTTCACCTGCCGCAGGGCCATCGGGTCCTTGGTCAGAAGCTTCTCGGCCAGCCTGCGCACGGCCGCATCCAGTTCTTTCCGGGGGACGGCGAAGTTGACCAGGCCGATGGCCGCCGCCGCCTTCCCGTCGAAAGGCTCCCCCGTCATCGCGTAATACAGAAAATCCCGGGGGCGAAGAAGGTCGTCCAGCGCCCGCGTGACGAGGCCCCCCGGAAAGTTGGCGAAATTCACCTCCGACAGGCCGAAGGTCGCCTCCTCGGCCGCCACGGCCAAGTCGCAGGAGGCGACCGTCGTGAAGGCCCCTCCGAAGCACCAGCCGTTGATGGACGCGATGGTGGGCTTGGGGAACAGTCTGAGCCTCACCCCTTGCCACTCCGCCGAAAGCCTTGACACGCGGCGGCGCTCCTGGGGCTTGCCCTCCAGCTCCACGAAGAACTTCTGCAGGTCCTGTCCCGCGCAAAAGCTGTCCCCCGAGCCCGTGATCACCACGACCCGCGTCTCGTCGTCGTCCTCCAAAAAGGCGAGGGCCTCCGTCATCTCCCGATGCATCTGGGGGGACATGGCGTTTTTCTTCTCGGGCCGGTTGAGAAAGACGGTGGTTACGCCATTGGCCTTTTCGAGCCGGATGGTTTCATAGGAGCGGTTCATGCCTTTTTCATCTCCGTTCGGACTTCTCAGGGCGCCGCCGTGAGCCGGCGACCTCCCGGAATGGGTTCTCGAAAGTCGAGCCCGCGCAAAAAGACAAGTCAGGATACCACTCTTTCTCCGCGCGAGGCCGCCTCAACGCGTCGTCTCAGCCGGGGAAAAACTTTTTCCTGTTGACCGGTGCGGGTCTCTTCGGCTAACCTTCGGATTGTACCCCACGAAAGGAAACTGTTGGGGGGGGCAAGGGCATCGCTGGAGGAACACCTCCCGGCCCTCGGCGGGACTCGATGGTGCGCCCGCCGGAGCGCCTCACCGGCATCAGCCCGAGGAGAAGGTTTCGATTCTTCAGGGGGGTGAGCAGGGATTTGCGGCAGACCCTGGAGCCCCCGTCAAAAAGACGCCGGAAGGCGAAGAGCGGAAAAGAGACAGGAACGGCGGCCATGGAATTGGCCAATATTTTGACCCGAAGGCGGGTGGAAGGAGAGAAAGAGATGCGCAATGGCCTGTGGATTCTCCGGATCTTGGGACGTCCGGCCTTAGCTGTATTGTTCCTGGTTTCTCTGCTCCTGGGTCGGGGGGCGGTCGGCGCAGAAAAGGTGACCATCGCTTTGGACTGGATCCCCTACGGCAAGCACGCCCCCTTCTTCGTCGCCCTCGAGAAGGGATATTTCAAGGACGCGGGCCTGGACGCGACCATCATCCGCGGGAACGGCTCGGGGGACACCATCAAGATTGTCAACGCCGAAAAGGTGGAGTACGGGCTCGCGGACATGGGCGCCATGGTCATCGCCCGGGGCAAAGGGGGCCACGTCAAGATGATCTCCATGGTGGAGCACAAGAACCTCCACGTCATTTACGCGCTGAAAGAGTCCGGCATCCGCACACCCAAGGACCTGGAGGGGAAGACCATCGGGACGGTGCCGGGCGAGGGCGCTCATGCCCTCTTTCCCAGTCTCGCCCTCGCCAACGGTGTGGACGCGAAGACGGTCAAATTCACCACCACCGCTTTTGCCGTCAAAGTCCCTTCTCTCATGAACCGCAAAGTAGACGCCGTGACCTCCTATTTGACCGATCTCCCCAACTACACCAAGGCCGCGAAGGAACTCCGCAAGGAGATCGTCCCCATTGTGTACAGCAACTTCGGGATAGACATCTATTCCAACGGGCTCCTGACCACGGACCGGAGGCTTCAGGGCCGCCCGAATGAAGTGAAGGGAGTGGCGCAATCCTTCGTCCGGGCGATGGCTTGGTCCGTCGAAAACCCGGGCGAGGCCGTCCAGATTTTCGTCAAGCACAGAGGGACTGTGGACCCGGGCCTGGCCAGGCAGCATTGGGACATCATGGTTGAACACCTGCTCACCCCGACGACCCGGAAAACGGGAATCGGTTTCATGACACAGGAGAAGGTCCAGCGCACCATCGATTACGTGGCCAAAGCGTGGACCAT
>JACPRG010000124.1 GCA_016190025.1 Candidatus Tectimicrobiota bacterium | reverse complement strand
GAGCTCGAGGCCGCGCTCGAACTCTATGAGGGAATGACCCAGGCGGGCCGCAAGCACTGGCGGGAACGCGCGCTTCCCTCCGTCTCCTTCGAGAGCGAGGAGGAGCGCGCGCTCTTTCTCGAAAACCTCGACCGCATCGACCGGGGAGAGGAGGCCGAGGGATAGGGGACTTTTCCGGGAGCCCTCTCCAACGTCACCCCTGCGCCTTTGGCCGGCGGAGAGGGCCGGCCTTTCTTTGTGGCTTTCTTCGGACGCGCAAGACCCCTAGCGGGCGTCTCGGACCTCCTGGGACAGGATGTCGGTGTCGGCCGGGAGCCGCTGGTGGAGAAAGGGCCGCGCGTTCTTTCCCATGTAGTCGGCGGTCCGGTGTCCTGCCCCGACGACCTGGTACTTGTACGTGACCAGTCCCTCCAGTCCCACGGGCCCGCGGGCGTGGAGCTTGTCGGTGCTGATGCCCACCTCGGCCCCGAGGCCGTACCGGTAGCCGTCGGCAAAGCGGGTGGAGGCGTTCCACAGGACGGAGGCCGAGTCCACGCCCGCAAAGAACGTCTCGGCCGCCGCCGGGTCTTCCGTGACGATGGCGTCCGTGTGCCTCGAGCCGTGGCGGTTGATGTGGCGGACGGCCTCCGCCAGGTCCGGGACGACGCGGATCGACAAGATGAGGTCCAGGAACTCGGTGTCCCAGTCCTTCTCCGAGGCCTCCGTCACGTCGGCGACGACGGCCCGGGTCCTCTCGCATCCGCGCACCTCCACGCCCGCGTCCCTCAAGGCCCCCACCACGCTGGGGAGGAAGTCGGCCGCCGCCGCCTCATGAACCAGCAGGGTCTCGATGGCGTTGCAGGCGGCGGGGTAGTTGGTCTTGGCGTCCAGGGTCAGCGCGACCGCCATCTTCAGGTCGGCGGCCCGGTCCACGTAGAGGTGGCAGATCCCGTCGGCGTGGCCGAGGACGGGCGTCCGCGTGTTCTCCCGGATGTAGCGCACGAAGGCGTTGCTCCCCCGCGGGATGATGAGGTCCACCCATCCCTCGATCCCCAACAGCTCCCGGACCTCCTCCCGGGCCCCCAGCAGCTGGAGGGCCCCCGCGGGGACGCCGCGGGATTCCGCCGCCTCGGCCAGAAGACGCGCGGTGACGCGGTGGGTGCGCAGGGCCTCTTTGCCCCCTTTCAGGATCACGGCGTTTCCCGACTTCAGGCAGAGGGAGGCGATCTGGGGCACGGCGTCGGGGCGGGCCTCGAAGACGGCGGCGATCACGCCCAGGGGGCAGGCGACCCGCCGAAGGAGCAGCCCCTCGTCCAGCCGGCAGACGTAGTCGCTCCGGCCGACGGGGTCGGCCTGGCGGCGCACGGCCCGGACGCCCTCCGCCATGGCGGCCATCTTGGCCTCATCCAAGGCGAGGCGGTCGAAGAGGGCCCGCGTCATCTCTCCGGCGCGGACGGCCGCCTCCGCCTGGGCGCGGTCCTGGCGGTTGGCCTCGAGAATCTCCCCCGCGCCCCTTTCGATGGCCTCGGCCATGGCGTCCAGCGCCGCGTCGCGGACTTCCGCCCCCATCGGCGCGAGCTTCAAAAACGCCTCCCAGGCCCTTTCACAGATTTCGCGCACGGTGCTCACTTGGACGATCTCCTTCCCCTCTCAATCTATTCGATCCGCAAAACAATTTCCAGACGGGGACGGGCGGGGGTCCGTCGGACTCCAGGGCGCGAGACGCCGGCCGTCCCAAGTCCCTCAAAGCCCGCTCCCCTGAAAAAAATTGACTTCCTCTCGGCTTTTCTCTGAACTAGGGCGTTACGGCCGGGACGGACCGCCTCCGCCGGGGGCGGAGCGGGCGGTCGCGAGGCATCTCTTTCATGGGGGGAGGAGGGCGCGGGGGTTGCAATTCCTTCCAATCGAGGCCATGGCCCTCGTGGCGTCCTTCACCATGTCGGGCATGAGCACCCTGAACCGCCAGGGGTTCCAGACGGGGACTCCCTACATGGCGGCGGTGACGATCAATGTCACTGTCCTCATCTTCTATCTGGCGCTCAGCGCCGCCATCGGCGTCTCCTGGTGGGAGCTCCCGCGGGCTGGCGTCTTCTGGTTCCTGGTGGGCGGCGTCGCCTCGCCGGCGCTCTCGATGACGACTTTCTACATCGCGTTGAGCCGCTTCGGGGTGGCCCGCTCGGCGCCCATCGGGATGGGGGCGAATCCCCTGTTCTCCGTCCTGCTGGCGATCCTCTTCCTGGGCGAGCGCCCCCACTGGACCTTGTACGCCGGAACCGCCTTGATCATCGGCGGCATCTGGGTGGTCTCGCGACCCAAGGGCCCCCTCCGGCTCAAGGGGAGGGAAATCCTGATCCCGCTGTGCGCCGGGTTTTTCTGGGGGCTGTCCGGCATCTTCCGCAAGCTCGGCCTCCTGATCATCCCCCTGCCCCACGTGGCCGTGGTCATCCAATCCGTCGCGGCCCTGTCGGTCCTGCTGGCGGCGTATTGGGTCTTCCCGCCCGGCCGGCGGTTCGTCTGGTCGCCGCAGGCCCTGAAGTTCTTCTCGCTGGCGGGACTCAGCCTCTCCGTCTCCTTCTACTTCATGTTCACGGCCCTGGCGCTGGGGGAGGTGTCCCGGGTGATGGCCATCATGGGGTGCAGCCCCCTTCTGAGCGTCGCGCTGGCGGCCCTGTTCCTCGGCGACCTGGAGCGTGTCACCCTGAGGATCTACGTCGGGGCGGCCTCCATCATGATGGGCGTTGTCCTCGTCTCGCTCTTTCGGGCTTGAGCGCGGAGCTGCAGAATGCTATCTTAGTCCACATCAGGATGGCATGCATCGTCCCGACGGACCCGCCGGGAGGGCGCGGGCGCTTCGCCGGAAGGAGTTTTTGTGTCTTCTTTGAACCCTTGCTCGAAAACCCGAAACCCTCTGCGGAAAGAGTGAGCCCATGAGTTCGTTCAGGATTATCGGATCGCGGGCCCCCATGGTGGGGTCAACAGCCAAGGTCGCGGGCACGGCGCAGTTCGCCACGGACATGAAGCCGCAGGGTCTTCTGCACGGCAAGGTGCTGCGCAGCACGCAGCCGCACGCCAGGATCGGAAACATCGACGTCTCCCAGGCCCTCAAGGTGCCGGGGGTCGTCACCGTCGTGACGGGAAAGGACATCCCCCCCGGCGCCCGCTACGGAACCCTCCGCAGGGAGCAGGCCGCCCTCGCCATCGACAAGGTCCGCTTCATCGGGGAGGAGGTCGCGGCGGTGGCCGCCACGAGCCGGGAGGCCGCCGAGGAGGCCGTCGAGCGCATCGTCGTGGAGTACGACCCCCTGCCGGCCTACTTCAGCCCGGAAGAGGCGATGGCCGAGGGCGCCGCCCTCATCCACGGGGACGTGCCGGGCAACGTCGCCCACCGGCTGCGGTTCGAGAAAGGCGAGAGCGTGGAGGCGCTGTTTGCGGCGTCCGACGTGGTGCTCGAGGAGTCCTTTTACACGGGGACCCAGTACCACGCCTTCACCGAGCCCAACTGCACCGTCGCCGATCCCACCGACGGCAGCCGGCTCATCATGTACGTCCCCTGCCAGAAGGTCTTTCTCGGGCGGGACCGCCTGGCCATGGGCCTGGGCCTGAGCGCCTCCCGGGTCCGCCTGATCCAGCCCTCCGTGGGGGGCGCCTTCGGCGGGAAGTCCATCGACGAGCCGAACGCCTTCATCAACGGGCTCCTCGCCCTGAAGAGCAGGCGGCCCGTCAAGCTGGAAAACCTCCGCACGGAGTCCTTCCGCACGACGCGCATGCGGGTCCCCGCCAAGTCCTGGCTCCGGATCGGGGCCATGAAGGACGGCACGCTCACCGCCCACGAGCTCCACGTCGTCGCCGACTGCGGCGCCTTCGCCGGCCCGAGCGCCGGCATCGTCAACACCATGGTGACCCGCTGGCCCTCGCTGTACCGCTGGAAAGGGTGCAAGGTGAAGGCGGACATGACCTACACCAACAACCCGCCCAAGGGCGCCTTCCGGGGATTCGGGACGCCCCAGACCACGTACGGCGGCGAGGTCCTGATGGACATGCTGGCGGAGAAGCTGGGCATGGAGCCGGCGGAGCTCCGCCTCAAGAACGTCTTGGCCCCCGGCGAGCTCTCCATCCACAAGTGGAACGCCATCACCAACGCCCTGCCCGAGTGCATCCGGAAGGCGGTCGAGATGGTTGACTGGAAGCGGAAGCGGGAGGAGAGCCGCAAGCAGACCGGGACCAAGCGGCGGGGCATCGGCCTGGCCTGCGCCAACCACGTGAGCGGTAACCGGATCATCGCCGGCTGGGACGGCTCCTCGGCCCTGATCCGGGCGCAGGACGACGGGCGGATCAGCCTGTTCATCGGGGAGGGTGACACCGGCCAGGGGGCGCCCACGGTCCTCTCCATGTTCGCCGCCGAGGAGCTGGGCATCCAGATCTCGGACGTGGACCTCTGCCCGGCCGACAGCGACATCGCGCCCTACACCCTCGGCTCCTTCGCCAGCCGGATCACCATGATCGGCGGAAACGCGGTGCGGCGGGCCGCCCAGGACCTGAAACAGAAACTCGCCCGCGTCGTGGCCGCCGAGCTGGAGGCCAACCCCGACGACCTGGTCTTCGAGGGGGGCCGGATCTTCGTCAAAGGCTCCCCGGAGCGCGGCGTGCCCCTGGGCGAGGCGGCCCACAAGGAGCGGCTTCGTGTGGACGGCAGCCCGGCCTACGGGGTCGGCCACTACGAGGCGGAGAGCGAGGTGGTCAAGCCCCCGCGCCTCGACGGGAACGTGGCCCCGGGCTACGAGTTCGTGGCGCAGATCGCCGAGGTGGAGGTGGACACGGAGACCGGCCAGGTGGAGCTGCTCGACTTCGTCACCGTGGACGACGTGGGCCGGATCGTCTCCGCGCTGGGCGCCGAAGGCCAGACGGAAGGGGCCATCGTCCAGGGCCTCGGGTGGGCCCTCTACGAAAACATCATCTTCGAGAACGGCCAGCCCGTGAACGGAAACCTGGCGGACTACTCGGTCCCCAAGGCGGAAACGGTCCCCGCGATCCGGCACGCCTTCATCGAGTCGGACGACCCCCTGGGCCCCTACGGCGCCAAGGGCTGCTCGGAGGGGCCGGTGAACCCG
>JACPRG010000020.1 GCA_016190025.1 Candidatus Tectimicrobiota bacterium | reverse complement strand
GTGAGGATGCACCGGGTGCCGCCCTTCATTCTTCCGCCCCTCCCCGCCTGCCCCCGAAAGAAGCCGTCGGGGGCCGGCCCAGACGGCGCGCCGCCTCCAGGACCACCTGCGCTCCGCGGACGATGTCCTCCGGGTCGCTCCACTCGGCGGGGTTGTGGCTGATCCCCTCCCGGCAGGGGATGAGGACCAGGCCGGTCTCGGCGATCCGGGCGATCTGCATCGCGTCGTGCCCCGCGCCGCAGGGCATCCGCCGGAAGGAGTAGCCTTCCGAGCGGCAGACCTCCTCCAGGAGCCGGACCATCTCCCGCCCCAGCTCCACGGGGACGCCCCGGCCGACAAGCTCGATCTCCGCCTGGAGGCCCCTCTCATCCGCGATCTCCCGGGCCCGGCGCTCCACTTGTTCGGCGACCGCTTCCTTGGCCGGTCCCGACGTGCTGCGGATGTCGATCCCTATCTCGACCCATCCGGGGATGACGTTCATGGCGCAGGGATGGACGCGCAGCACCCCCACCGTCCCCACGACGGGCGGGTCCGTCCCCCGGCAAAGGGATTCCACAAAGGTGATGAGCTGAGCCGCGCCCGCCAGGGCGTCGCGCCTGAGGTGCATCGGGGTGGCCCCCGAGTGGTCGGCCCGTCCGATGAACCTCGCCCGCAGGCGCGTGGCGTTGGCGATGGCCGTGGCGACGCCGATGCTCAGCCCCTCGGTCTCCAGCACCCTTCCCTGTTCGATGTGGACCTCCAAGAAGGCCCGGACGTCCCCCGGCGAGCGGCGGGCGGAAGCGATGGTCTCGGCGTCGAACCCCTGGCAGGCCAAAAGCTCCCCCAGGCGGTATCCCTCCGCGTCCCGGAGCTCCAGGAACTCCTCGGGCCGGAAGACCCCGGCGACGACGCCGCTCCCGATGGTGGCCAGCCCGAACCGGCTGGACTCCTCCGAGACGAACACCACCGCCTCGACCGGATGGACCAGAGGCTCCGGGTTCTCGCGGATGGCCCGGACGACCTCCAGGGCCGCGACCACCCCGACGCTCCCGTCGAACTTCCCCCCGGAAGGGACCGTATCGATGTGGGAGCCCACCCAGATGGGGGGCAGGCCCGGGTCGCTCCCTTCCACGCGGCCGAAGAGGTTCCCGATGCCGTCCATCCGGACGGCGAGGCCGGCCGTCTGCATCAGGTGCAAGGCCAGCTGGCGGGCCGCGATCTCCTGTTGGGAAAAGGAAAGCCGCTGGACGCCCCCGTCGGGCGTCGCCCCGATGCGGGCGAACTTGACCAGATCGGAGCGGATTCTCTCGGGATGAATGGCCGGCTTCGTCTTCATCTTGGGGTCTGTGACCTCTTGAGGTCTGTGACCTCCAAAGCCCTCTCCTGCGGGCATGATGCGCAATCCCCGGCGGGGCGTCAAGCGCGCGGGCCGGCCCCCGACTGCTTCTTTCGGGGGCGGGCCGCCGGGGCGGCGGCTTTTCACACAAGAGAAATGGTGATAATTTTAGCGGGCAAAAAACTTGCAGGAGGCGCAAGGGATGCCGTCCCTCGAAACCCCGGAACTGGCCCTCGGGAAAAGGCTGCGCGCGGCCCGCAAAACGGCCGGTGTCACCCTCGCGGCCCTCTCCGGGAAGACGGGCCTTTCCCAGGCCCTCCTTTCCCGGATTGAAACCGGAAAGGTGTCCACCTCGGTCGCGAACCTCCTGACGATCGCGCGGCAGTTGGGCGTCAAAATCGGAAGCCTCCTCGACGAAGAAGCCGGGGTCAAGCGGCGGTACGCCGTCGCGCGAAGGCGAGGCCCCCGGCCCGTCATCCGGGTCATCGACTCAAACGGTTACACCTACGAGCCCCTGGTTCACGGCTGGAACGGTCAGCTGATGGACGCCTTCCTGCTCACCTTCCCTCCGGGGAACCGGGCCGATGTCCTCGTCTCCCACGAAGGGGAAGAACTCATCTACATCCTGAAAGGGAAGGTCCTGTTTCACCTGGGGGACGAGCAGGTCCCCCTGAAGGAAGGCGATTGCATTTACTTCAACTCCGAGCTTTCCCACATGGCCAAAAACATCGGGAAAACCCAGGCGTGCGCCCTGATGATCACCTGCCCGGGGCGCGGCCCGGGGGGCCAGCTCCTCTGGTGGGCGGAACCGTCCCGCGCCGCGCGGAAAAAGTCCGAAGACGGGAAGGGGCCCATCGCATGAGGCGGGTCGGAGGGCGGCCGCAGCGGCGCGCCGGCTTTCTGCGGGATCGGCGGCTACAACCCGCAAGGGGGTGTATGCTTGCGATCCGGGAGTCCGTTTGCTCGGAAAAGCGCAATGGATGAAGCCAGGATTCGCCCCGTCCAGCCCGGTGACTTCGATGCGGTGGCGCGCCTCCTCGTTCTCCTGGGGCGCGCCCCGGTGGGCGAGACGGAGCGGGAAGCCTGCCGGGAGGTTTTTCGCCGGCACGTCGAAAGCCCCGACACCGCCTCCCTGGTGGCGGAGATCGACGGGCGCGCCGCGGGGTTTTGCTCCCTCGTCTTCCGGGAACGCCTGAACTACCCGAGACCCCAGGCGTGGATCCCCGACCTGATCGTCGAGGAGTCGGCGCGCGGGCGAGGCCTGGGCAAAAAGCTCCTGGAGGCCGCTTTTGAAGCCGCTAGGCGGCGGGGCTGCTGTGCCATCACCTTGGAGACGGGCTACCAGCGGAAAGTGGCCCAGGTCCTCTACCGCAAGGCCGGGATGGTGAACCCCTCCCTTGTCTTTTCCAAGAACCTGGAGGGCCGCTGGCCATGAGGCCTCGGGAGACCGGGGACCTCCTCATCGGGCGTGGGGAGAATCCCCAAGCCGGGGAGAAAGACAGGTGTCCGGTTCCGTTCTGATCAAGAACATCGGCGTCATCGTATCGGGCGACCTGAAGAACCCGATCCTCCCGGGGGACGCGCTTCGGATCGAGGACGGCAAGATCGCCGCCATCGGGGGCGAGCCGGACTGCGCGGGGGAAGTCGAGCAGACCATCGACGCGGGCGGCATGACCGTCACGCCGGGCCTGATCGACTCCCACGTCCACACCACCCAGGGCGACTTCACCCCCCGCCAGATGACGCACCACTGGATCGAGAGCTCCATGCAGTGCGGGGTCACCTCCATGGTCTCGGCGGGCGAGGTCCACACCCCCGGGCGGCCCCGCGACGGACAGGGCGCCAAGGCCATGGCCATCCTGGCCGCCAAGAGCTTCAAAATCCTCCGCCCCGGCGGGGTGAAGGTGATGGCGGGCGCCGTGATGCTGGAGCCGGGCCTCCGGGAGGCGGACTTCGCCGAGATGGCCGCGGCCGGGGTCGAGCTGGTGGGCGAGGTGGGCCTGGGATCCGTCCGGGAGCCCGAGGAGGTCCGCCCGCTCCTGCGGTGGGCCCGGGCGAACGGGATGCGCGTCCTCTGCCACACGGGCGGCGGCTCCATCCCGGGAAGCATGGTGGTGGACGCCGACATGATCCTGGCCATCGGCCCGGACGTGGCCTGCCACCTGAACGGCGGGCCCACCGGCCTGCCCATCGACCAGACCGAGCGGGTGGTGAAGGAATCGGACGCGGCCCTGGAGATCGTCCAGTGCGGGAACATGAAGCGGGCCGTCGAGGTCACGGAGCTCTTTCTCGCCGAAGGCGTGATGGGGCGAGTCATCGTCGGCAACGACATGCCCTCGGGGACGGGCGTGCTTCCCTACGGGGTGCTGCGCACCCTGTCCGTCATGGCCGCATTCACGGAACTCTCCCCGGAGGCGGCGATCTGCGCGGCCACCGGGAACACCGCCCGAGTCCACAAGATGGACGCGGGCGTTCTCGCCCCGGGCAGGCCCGCCGACCTGGCAATCATGGACGCCCCCTGGGGCTCCACCGGCCAGGACGCCCTCTCGGCGCTCAAGGCGGGGGACACCCCGTCCGTGGCCTGCGTCCTCATCGACGGCGTCCTGCGGACCGCCAAGAGCCGGAACACGCCGCCCTGCACGCGGAAGGTCCGCATCGAAGGAGGGCACATCCCGGCCGCCGCCGGCCATTGAGCCCCGCCAGGGCCATGTCCCTTCGGGGAGACACTTCTGAAACGCTTCCGCCGCGAGGCGGTCAACTTTCCGAGGTCCCATGAGCTTCGGCCTCCCCCAAAAGGTGAACCTCGCCGTCCTGCCGACCCGGCTCGAGCGCCTCGCGCGCTGGAGCGCCCGCCTGGGGAGGGAGATCTGGATCAAACGCGACGACCTGACGGAGGCGGCGGCCGGCGGCAACAAGATCCGAAAGCTGGAGTACCTCCTGCGCGGGGCGCTGGACGAAGGGGCCGACACGCTGGTCACCTGCGGGGGGATCCAGTCCAACCACGCCCGCGCCACGGCCATCCTGGGGAGGCGGCTGGGGCTGAGGAGCGTCCTTTTGCTGCGGGGAACTCCGGCCGACGCCCTGGAGGGCAACTACCTCCTGGACCGGCTCGTGGGGGCGGAGGTGGTGTACGTGAGCGCCGAGGAGTATGAACAGCGCAACAAGATCCTCGCCCAGGTGGCGGACGACCTCCGCGCCCGGGGGCGAAAACCCTACGTGATCCCCGAAGGGGGAAGCAACGCCCTGGGCGCCATGGGCTACGTCGAGATGGTCGGCGAGCTGAAGGAACAGATGCGGGCGCAGGACGTCGCCCTGGACTCCATCCTCTGCCCGCTGGGGTCGGGGGGGACTCTCGCGGGGATCCTCATGGGGGTCGCCCTCTACGGCCTTCCCGTCCAGGTCTACGGCGTGAGCGTCCAGCGGGACGCCGGGTATTTCATCCGCGCGGTCGAGGCAATCTTCGAGGAGGCCGTCCAAAAGCTCGGCTTTCCCGCGCGGGTGCCCCGCCAGGCCATTCGGATCATCGAAGGGTACGCGGGGCTCGGATACGGCCTGAGCACACCGGAGGAGATGTCCCTCATCGCCTCCCTGGCCGAGGAGGAGGGGATCGTCCTCGACCCGGTCTATACCGGAAAGGCGTTTCGCGCCCTCGACGACCGGGTCCGCCGGGGAGAGGCCTCCAAAGACCTGGGCGGCCGGATCCTGTTCGTCCACACGGGAGGGATCTTCGGCCTGTTCCCGCAGCGGACCGTCCTGGAGGAGGCCCTGGGCGGCCTTCGGAAACGGGCTTTGGGAGGCGACGCGCCCCGATGAAAGAGGCGGAGCGCCCCGGACGCGAAGGCGGGGGGCGGTGATTCGCGCGGCGGGATGCGCGGCCGTTTCTCTGGCCCTGGGGATCATCGAGGCGAGCCGCCTCGTCCTCTGGAACTACGGCCTCGCGAATTCGGTCTGGGCCGACGGAGTCAACTACCTTTTCGTTTCCACCCTGCTGAATCTTCCCTTCGCGGCCTTCGTCTATTGGCTGGGACGGCGGATCGCCTTGCGGACCGCGCGCGGCCGGGCCTCCGAAAAATCCGGGAGTTTGGACCCGGCCTTGTTCCTCTCCACCTTCCTCGCCCTCAGCCTGGTGGTGATCGCGGCCCGCTCGCTGATGTTCGTGGTCCCGGCCGCGGCCGCTCTTTTCGCCGGCGCGTTCCGGCTGCTGGCCGGGCGGTCCCCCGGGACGCTGCGCCTGGCGGCCCTCGTTCCGGGCGGCCTCCTGCTGGCATGGGCGGGCTGGGGGATCTCACAGCTTCCCTCCGTCCCGCACGATTACGAGGACTTCATCCGGAAGGGCCCGCTCCGGAAGATCGCCCGCAGCGGGGAAGCCTCCCCCCACGTGCTCTTCATCGTAGTGGACACCCTGCGCTCCGACCACCTCCAGGCGTACGGCTACGCCCGGGAGACCTCGCCGCTGATCTCCCGGCTGGCCCGAGAGGGGATCCGGTTCACCGGTTTCCGGGCCAACTCCAACGAGACCTCCCAGACCGTGGCCTCCCTCCTGACCGGCCGGTACCCTTCGGGCCACGGCCTCCTGCGCCTGGGAGAGCCCCTCCCCGAGGGCGGCCGGCTCCTGACAGAGGTCCTCCAAAAAGAGGGCTACAACACGGCCTTTTTCACCAGCCACTGGTTCATCGACGGGCGCCACAACTTCGACCGTGGAACGGACTACCTGTACAGCGCCTGGGAGGAGCAGCCTTTCCGGAGAGCGGGCGTCCAGCAGCTGTTCCTTTGGCTCAAGCTGGCGGCGACGCTTCCCAGCGCGACCGAAGGGTTGAAATGGCTGGACACGAAAAAAAACGACGTCCTGGTCCGTATTCTCGGGCTGCGCCCGATGGAAGAGGCCGATCGGTTGACGGACAAGGTCCTGGGCTACATCGATCACGCGGCGTCCCGGCCGGACTATGACCCGGAACGAAACCGCTTCTTTCTGTTCCTTTTCTTCCACGACCTCCATTGGCCCCGCTGTCTTCCTCCCCCTTATCACCGGATGTTCGACCCCGGATACGCCGGCCCGGAGTTCTGCAGGAAAGGCACCGACTCCGATCCCCGGGCGCTTCAGAACGAGATCGCCCGCTATGACGGGGCCCTTCGCTTCGTGGACGACCAGATGGGGCGCATCCTGGGCAAGCTGAAGGCGCTGGGCTGGCTCAACCGGTCCATGGTCGTTCTGACGGCCGACCACGGGGAGAAATTCGGCGCCGGGGGGGAATACGGGCACGGAGGCACCCTGTGGGAAGACCTCCTCCGCATCCCCCTCATCCTCTGGCAGCCCTCTCTGTGGCCGAAGGGCCGGACCGTGGAAGGGATCGCCGAGCAAGTGGACCTCCTGCCCACGCTTCTGGACCTGCTGAAAATTCCCATCCCCCCCGGGGTCCAGGGTCGCAGTCTCGTTTCCAGAAACGGCTCGTTTCCCGCCTCGACGGTCCGGAGGACAGCCTTCGGGGAGGCCGAAACGGACACGGGCAGGTACGCCTACGTTTTGCGGGAGGGCTGGAAGCTCCTGGTGACCCCTCGGCGCGACGGGCGGCTCTTCCACTTGGAGGCGGACCCCCAAGAGAGGGTCAACCTCTACGGCCGCCAACCCCAGACCCGGGAACTCGAAGAGCACCTGAATCAACAAGCGCGGGAAGCCCGAAGTCCCAGGCCGTGGCCCTGAAACAAAGCGGACGCTCCTGAGCGGCGGAATTCCAACGCAAAAAGTGACGGGAACCCGTCAGAAAGCTGAATCTTTCCGCAGGCTCTTTGCAATCAGTTAAAGTCATTCTCGAGACCCGTCGCGCTAACTTCCTGATTCAAAACCTCTCCAACACAAGACAAGAATTCGTCGAACCGTCTCGGGGGAACCGGGCACAAAAGTTGCTTCTCTACCTGTTGAAAAATCGTCGAAAAACTCTGCACAGACTGTGGATAACCTCGGGCCAAGGGCGCGACCCGCGGGGATTCCCCCTCGAAAGAACTAAGATGGGGAAAAGCCACGGGAAGCGCTCGACTGTGCAGAATTAGAGGTCCCTTTAGGCGGTCCGATCACGGGGGGGAAACATCCGTAGCAGGTCACGTCGAGAGGGAGGGATATCATGGTCCTGAAGGCGGGTAGCATGGGCCGAGCGACCGTCCGGGTTTCTCCCGGCGGCCGCCGAAGAAACGGGCATACATCTTTACGAAACCACTCCGAAGAAACGGACGACCCCTACGGCCAGACCGGGTCCGATCGCTTCCAACTCCTGTGTCTGCAGAACCTGGGAACCCTCGCGGGCAGCCTGTCCCACCAGTTCAACAATCTCTTGAACAGCATCGTGGGCTACACCAGTCTCACCCTGGGGGAACCCAACCTCCCTCTTGACCTGGCCGGCAATCTGGAAGCCATCGAACAATCCGCCCGCCAGGCGGCCACGCTGAACTATGAGTTCCTCTCATTCGCGAGCCAAGAAACCCAGGAAGAACCCCCGGAATTGGTGGACACCGGCCAACTCATCTGGGAAGTGGTCTATTTTCTCGGCCGATTTCCCAATCAAGGCTCCAAGCTCAGCCGGCACATCGCATCCGGCCTGCCCACCATCCTGGCGAACCCCAAAAGATTCAAGCAAGTCATCCTCGCCCTCCTCCTGGGTGCCAGGGACCTCAGGTCCGGCAGCCATCAGATTCGCCTGTCGGCCGAGGCTCTCCCCAAGAACGGCAATCCAGCGGGAAAGGTGCGCATCCGGATCTCCCGGAGCCCCTCCGCCGCAAATCCGCTGCTGGGAAAAACCCTCAATGGCCGGGGAGGAACGAAGACTCTTTCTGCACACCCGGCCTTGCCCCTGATCAAGTCCATTGTCGGGAGCATGGGAGGGTCCATATCCGTTTCCCCCAGCCCGGAGGGCGCCCTCCTCTTCGAGGTCGTCCTGCCTGCGGCCCCCCGAGAGTCGGGCGATCTTCCGACGGAATCCGGTCCCGAGGCACTCGACGGGCTCTGCGGCGCGCCCGTTGTCCTCATCGCGGACGATGAAGAGGTGGTCCGAAACCTGGCTTCCCTCTGTCTGAAACGGGCGGGTTATGGAACGCTGACCGCGAAAAACGGGGCCCAGGCCCTGAAGATCTTCCAGGACAAGAAATCGGAAATCGATCTCACCCTCCTGGACCTGACGATGCCCGGGATGGATGGTCTTGAGACGATGCTTGCCATTCGGCGGATCGAGCCCCAGGCCCGATTCATCCTGACCAGCGGCCACCTGGAGGAAGAAAACGCCTTCTCCGGGCTGTGCAGCGCCTTTCTGTGCAAACCCTTCACGCTTTCAACCTTGAGGGAGGTGGTCACACGCGTTTTGCGGGAGGAACGAGCGGGAACACCTCATTGACCCGGAACCTCGGGGGAGGAGATACTTCGCCCCGGCTCCCGAGGCCCTCTTCCGCCGGCCCTTTCAACCGGGTTTCGCAAGAGCGCGTTTCGCCGCCCCGGGCGGAGAAAAATCACTGAAAGGCAGAAGGATGCTCCTTTCTTCCGTTTTCGCTTTCCCTTGCGTCCAAAGAAAAAAGCCTTTGGCGACATAGGGAAAACGCGCCCCCCGAGCACGAAAATTTCTGATGCCTTCTGGGCGATTTCCTCGCCCGCCGATGTATACTTAACTTATATGTTGTCGGCGGACGGACGGACGTTCGGGTCCCGAGGGCGGAGGCCGACCGCGAACGCGCGCATGCAGGCTCACTCATTCACACTGGAGAGCCAGCCATCAGGACATCTTCCAAAGCCCCTCCGAGCCGGCCGGCCCCCGTGGAGACGGAGGCGCCGGACTCCGGCTTGATGAACGGCCAGGAGAACGCCCAGGTGGCCGTCTCTGCGGCGGCGCCCCCGGGCGGGGGCGTCCGATTGGACCTTTCCATCACCGGGATGTCCTGCGCCGCCTGCGCCTCCCGGGTTGAAAAGGGTCTCTCCAGCCTTCCGGGGGTCTCCCGGGCCTCCGTCAACTTCGGGACGGAACGGGCCACGATCGAGTACGACCCCGAGCGGCTCTCCATCGCCGACCTGATCCGGCGCGTGGAGGGGATCGGCTACGGAGTCGCCTCGGCCAAGGCGGTCATCCCCATCCAGGGGATGAGCTGCGCTTCCTGCGTATCCAAGGTCGAGCGGGCCCTCCAGGAGGTTCCAGGGGTTCTTTCCGCGAACGTCAACCTCGGGACCGAGCGGGCGGCGGTGGACTACCTGCCGGGTCTCGTCTCAGTTTCCGCGCTTCGTGAGGCCATCGCTTCCGCCGGCTACCGGGCGATAGAGACGCCCGAAGGGGAACTCGCCGACCGGGAGGATGAGACCCGGAAGCGGGAGATCCGCATCCTTCAGTGGAAGCTTGCCCTCTCCGCCGTCCTGACGGGCTCGATTCTCTGGGGGAGCATGGAGGGCCTGTCGGCCCTGGCCCCGCCGTGGCTGCGAAACTTCTACATCCTTTGGGCCCTGACGACGCCCGTTCAGTTCTACGGGGGCTGGCAGTTTTACCAGGGCGCCTGGGCGGCGGCGCGCCACAAGGCGACCGATATGAACACCCTCATCGCCCTGGGCACCTCGGCGGCCTACCTCTACAGCGTGGGCGCGACCCTGGTCCCGGAATTCTTCCGCCGAAGCGGCGTCGAGCCCCGGGTCTATTTTGAAACCGCGGCGGTGATCATCACCCTGATCCTCATGGGCCGGCTCCTGGAAGCCCTGGCGAAAAGGAGGACGTCTCAGGCCATCAAAAAACTCCTGGGCCTCAGGCCCAAGACGGCCCGGGTGGTCCGGGACGGGACCGGCCGGGACATCCCGGTGGACGAAGTGCGCGTCGGCGACCTCGTCGTCGTCCGGCCCGGCGAAAAGGTGCCCGTGGACGGGGTCGTCCGGGAGGGGTGGTCGAGCCTCGATGAGTCCATGCTGACGGGAGAAAGCCTCCCCGTGGAGAAAGTGCCCGGCGACGAAGTGATCGGCGGCACCTTGAACAAGATGGGGAGCTTCACCTTCGAGGCCCGGAAAGTGGGCAAAGAGACCGCCCTGGCGCAGATCATCCGGCTGGTGGAAGAGGCGCAGGGAAACAAGGCCCCCATCCAGCGGCTGGCCGACAAGATCGCCTCCGTCTTCGTCCCGGTCGTGATCGGCATTGCCGTCGCCACCTTCCTCCTCTGGATGAGGTTCGGCACGGAGGCCGCCTTCAACTTCGCCCTCCTGAACTTCGTCGCGGTCCTGATCATCGCCTGCCCGTGCGCCCTGGGGCTGGCCACGCCGACGGCCATCCTGGTGGGAACGGGCCGGGGGTCGGAAAACGGGATCCTGTTCAAGGGCGGGGAGAGCCTGGAGACGGCCTCCCGGGTCCAGACCGTCATCTTCGACAAAACGGGCACTCTGACCCAAGGCCAGCCGCAGGTGACGGACCTGGTGACGGCCAACGGGTTTACGGCCGACGAGGTCCTGCGCCTGGCGGGCTCGGCGGAACGGGGCTCCGAGCATCCGCTGGGAGAGGCGATCCTTCAAAAGGCCCGGGAACGGGGAGTCTCCCTCACGGACCCGGCGGACTTCCTCGCCGTCCCGGGCCGCGGCGTCCGGGCGAGGGTGGAGGGACGCTCGGTCCTGCTGGGAAACGCGCGGCTGATGGAGGAAGAGGGCGTGGACATCTCCGGCCTCTCCCACTCCGTCGAAATCCAGACCGAAAAAGGAAGGACGCCCATGTTCCTCGCGGTGGACGGGGTGCTGGCCGGCTTTTTCGCCGTGGCCGACACCCTGAAGGCGACGGCCGCCGCGGCCGTCCGGGAGCTTCACCGCATGGGGCTGGAGGTGGTGATGATCACCGGGGACCACCGCCGGACCGCCCAGGCCATCGGGGAGGAGGCGGGGATCGACCAGGTCCTGGCGGAGGTCCTGCCGGAGGACAAGGCCCGGGAGGTCATGAAGCTCCAGGGCGAAGGAAGGAAGGTGGCCATGGTCGGGGACGGGATCAACGACGCCCCGGCCCTGGCGCAGGCCGACATCGGCATCGCCATCGGAACCGGCACGGACGTGGCGATCGAGGCCTCCGACATCACGCTGATGACCGGCGACCCCATGGGGGTCGTCAACGCCATCCGCCTCAGCCACCGCACCCTGCGGACGATCAAGCAAAACCTCTTCTGGGCGTTCGCCTACAACTCCGCGGGCATCCCCATCGCGGCGGGCGTCCTGTACCCCTTCTCCGGCGTCCTGCTGAACCCGATGTTCGCCTCCCTGGCCATGGCGTTCAGCTCGGTCTCGGTCCTCCTGAACAGCCTCCGGCTCCGGCGTTTCCGCCCCGCGGCCCTCGAAGCGTCCACCGATTCGTAGGGGAGCGATGTCGGAAGACCTGAGGGGGTTCTTGCAGGAGATGGAGGCCCGGGGCGGCGGCGAGCTCATCCGGGTCAAGCGGGAGATCGCGCGCGACTTCGAGATGGCCGCCCTGGTCGCCCGGCTGGAGGCCGAGCGCCGCGTCCCCGTCCTGCTCTTCGAGAAGGTGCGGGGGGCGGACTTCCCCGCGGTGGTGAACTGCTTCGCCTCGCGCTCGCGCATCGCCGCGAGCCTCGGCCTTCCCGCCGGGGAGCTCCTGCCGCGCTTCCAGGAGGCGGCGGACCGCCCGATCCCCCCGAAGGTCGCGGCCTCGGCCCCCGCGCAGGAGGTCGTGATCGAGGGCGAAGCCGTGGACCTCACCCGCCTTCCCCTCATGCGCTATCACGACACCGACGCCGCCCCCTACCTGACGGCGGGCATCGTCCTGGCGAAGGACCCCGAGAGCGGCGCCTACAACCTGAGCTTCAACCGGATGATGCTGAAGGGCCGCGACCGCTTCGGCATCTTCATGACCGTCGGCAAGCACCTCCACGAGATCTACAGCCGCAGAGAGGAGCTGGGCGAGGCGCTTCCCATCGCCGTCTCCCTGGGGAACCATCCCGCCTGGGCGCTTGGGGCGCTCTACATCGGCCCCTACCAAGTGGACGAGCTGGGCGTCATCGGGGGACTCATGAAGCGGCCTCTGGAGATGGTCCCGGCAAAGACCGTGGACCTTCTCGTCCCGGCCCGCGCGGAGATCGTCCTGGAGGGGGAGATCCTGCCCTTCGAACGGGAGACGGAAGGCTCCTTCGCCGAGTTCCACGGCTACGCCACGAAGCCCAAGGAGCGGCAGGTCGTCCGCGTCAAGGCCGTTACCCACAGGCGGGGGGCCATCTACCAGGACATCCTCGGGGGCCCACACCGCGAGCACCTGGTCCTGCCGACCCTGCCGATGGAGGCGAACCTGGAAAGGGCCGTCCGGGCGGCCGTGCCCTCCATGGCGGCCCTTCGGATCGCGGCCCCGTTCACGCTCATCGTCTCCATCCAGAAGCGCTACCCCGGCCAGCCCAAGTCCGCCATGCTGGCCGCCTTCGGGGCGGAGCTTTACCTCAAGCAGGTCATCGTCGTGGACGAGGACATCGACGTGAACGACTTCTCGCGGGTGCTCTGGGCGGTGGCGACCCGGTGCCAGTGGAGCCGGGACGCCTTCGTGATCCCGGACGCCCCGGGCTCCTCCCTCGACCCATCGGCCGCCACCGAGGGGCTCGTGGACAAGGTCGGCATCGACGCCACCGCCAAGCCGACGCTGGACTCCTTCTCCCCGCGCGGGAAGATCCCCCCCGAGGTCATGAAGCGCATCAGGCTGGAAGACTACATTTCCTGACGTTTGTGCGGGGGGTTCTTTTTGAAAAGCGCCCCCCCCCGCGCCCTCCACGGCTGTCATCTCTGAAAGCGCGACGTGTCAACGGGACCTCCGGCGGTTGGGTGGGGTCGAGCCC
>JACPRG010000126.1 GCA_016190025.1 Candidatus Tectimicrobiota bacterium | reverse complement strand
GTCCTAATCTGGAAAAAGGCCCAATTGAACGAGGTTCCACCCTGCACGGCCCAAAAGGAAAGAGATTTGGCCCGGCTAACCGTCCGAAAGGTCGTCGCGACGCATCCCGAAGAGCTTTGGAAGCGCTTTGAGGGGGGCGCCGTCACCGGCTGGTGGATCGCCCCCGCGGGCGGAAGCCGGCGGGGGCCTCCCGAGCCGTCCTCCGCCGGCGCCCGGTGGCGGGAGAGGTTGCGCATCGGGCCGATCTCCTTTTCGGTCTTCGGGACATGGGCGGAGCGTCACCCGCCGGAGCGCAGCCTTTGTCTTCTGGACAGCCCTTGGGGTCTTCGGATTGCGGAAGAGTTGCGGCTTGAGCGCATCGCCGCCGGAACGCAGGTTTCCTTGACGATGGACTACTCTCTGGGGGATGGGGGGATGGGGGAGTGGCTGGGGGATTGGCTGGATCGGGTCTGGTTCTCCCGATGGGTTTCCAGGCGCTTGCATCGCGGGCTCTTGACGCTTCAACAGGAGTATCAGGAATATCGGGGGCCGGGGGGACGGGCGGAGGGCGAGGTCGTCGGTTCGATGGTTCATTTCGAGCGTCCCGAGGATCGCCCCTGGGGCCTGGACCAAAGGGGGTCAGGCGGCCGAAGGCCCTAGCGAGTTTGTATCCGGATGCGCCCGGCTTGGAACGGCTCGGGCGTTTTCATCTTGTGGGGAGCCCATTCGGTGGATGACGACTTCTGTTACAATCGCGTTCTCGTGATCGCGGCCCACCCGGACGACATCGATTACGGGGTTGCCGGATCGGTCGCCGTGTGGACGCGCGGCCGGAAGGTGGTCGGCTATTGCGTCGCGACCAGCGGCGAGAAGGGCTTCGACCGCGACCTTCCCATCGAGGAGCGAATGAGAATCCGGGAGGAAGAGCAGCAGGCCGCGGCCGGGGTCGTCGGAGTGGAGGACGTCTTTTTCCTGCGGCGGCCCGACGGGGAGCTGGAGAACACCCGGTCCCTGCAGCGGGAGATCGTGTCCGTCATCCGGCGGTTCCGGCCGGACGTCGTCGTGGCCCGGGACCCCGCTTCGGCCAGGTTCGACAGCTTCTACGGATGCCATCCCGATCACCGGGCCATTGCCGAGGCGGTGTTCGACGCCATCTATCCGGCCGCGGGAAACCGCTTTTTCTTCCCCGATCTGCTCAAGTCCGGACTCGAGCCCCACAAGGTGAAGGAGGTTCTCTTCGGCTCCTCGTCCTCCCCCGATTATTATGTGGACATCAGTCCGACCCTGGAGTTGAAGATCAAGGCGCTCCGCTGCCACCGGAGCCAGATCGGCGACGAGGAGAATGTGGAAGAGGTCCTGCGCGACTGGGCCAGAAAGGTCGGCGAGCCGGCGGGCATCCCCCTGGCCGAGGCGTTCCGGAGGATGAAAAATCCGGAGGCCTGAACCGGAGTCCCTGGAGGAGAGCCCCTTTGAGCGAGGCCGCGCTGGGTTCGACGCTCTTCCCGAACTATCCCGAGGTTCCCGGGTGGTACGCCCGGGAGGTGAAGGGCCTCACCGAAGACCAGCTCGATTTCGACGGCGACCGGGAGGAGTGGATGAGGTGGAGCATCCGCCGCCAGGTCAGCCACGTCGCCTACGCCCACTTCTCCTGGCTTCTCCTGCGGTGGGCGCCGATGGTGTTCCGGCCGGGGGACCGGCTCCCGGAGTTTGACGCCGAGGCCGCCGCCCGCTACGACCGCCGCTTCGATGAGGAAACCCATGGGCCCATGGACCGTCTGCTCTCCCGGCTGGGAGAGGCGGTGGACGTGGTGAGCCTCATCCTGGGGCGGGAGACGCTCGCGGAGATGCGGCGCAAGGAGCTGGAAAGGGTGATCCAGCCGGGCGAGCGCTATCCCTCGGGGGATTCCATCCTGGCGTTTTGGGAGGCGGCTTCGCGGATCAACCCCGACATCCGGCCCGTGAGACGGGCGGGCCCGGCCGATCCCCACCGCTTCCGGATCAACCTGGTCGGGATGATCCGGCAGCTCTACTTCGAGTGTTTGCTTCACCTTCATACCATCCAGCGTCTGAAGCGGGTGCAGAGCCTGGCGCCGGCGGTGGACATTCCGCGGGAGGGCTATTTGCTCCTTCCGGCGTTTTCCGGGGAACCCGGCTGATCGGCCGAGAGCGGAAAAGGAAGAGAGATCCCATGAAGACTGCACGGTGCGTCCGGTTGTGGGTCGGCGGGCTGGCGGTGGCGCTGGGGCTATGGTCGTGCGCCGCCCCCGCGAAGCCGCCTTCTCCCATCGAGGTCTTGCTGTCCGGTCTGCCGGACGCGCGCTACCGCGCCACTCTGGTGTACGCCCGGGGGCAGGGCGCTTCCCGCCCCCTGGCGGTCATCCTCGATCCCCAGGGCGGGGCCACGCTCTCCATCCTGCCGCTCTCGTCGCCGGACGTCGAGACCGATGTCCTCGGCGAGCTGGGCCGGAAGGACCTGATTGCGCGAATCGAGGGCATTACGGGCGAGGAGTTCGGGGGCTCGAGGATTCAGTACCTGGAACGGTTCTCGAAATGGGAGTTGCGGCCCATCCAGCGATACGGCTCTCCCGTCGGGCACCTGATGAGTCTGGACCCCCGCCTGCGTTTTGAAATCCGCGCCGGGGCCTCCGGCCGGGTCTTCTCTCTGGTCCTGCGGCCCTCGGAAAACTTTCTCCGGGAGGCCAGGGGAGAGGAGTGAGAGGGGGCCTCTCATTCCGGCGCCGGTTTGCCGGACGATTTCCAGGGAGAGGACTTGTCACCGCTCTCCGCAGGCCCACATAAGAAAAAAGAGTTCAGTGCGCGGCTTCAGACTCCCTCGTTTCATGGACAGGCGCGATGGAACCGGAAGACCTCATCAGTGAACGGGAAGCGGCGAGACGGCTGAGCCGGATGGCGGACCGGGTCTGCCTGTTGATCCTGATGGAAGACTATCCGCGAATCGACATTGAAATCGAAAAGGGGCAGGTCCGCGAGGAGTGCGAGCGGCTCTTCCCGGACCGGCTCGACCTGTACGAGATGGTTTACGAGAGCCGCTTCCGGCGGTTGTGGAGCCAGTTCCGGGAACCCCTGGAGGAGGACCTGGATTGACCGGCCGTCTCCGCGGGTGATATAAGCCCTCGGGGCAGGCAGCCCCGCGAGGAGGACCCTTTGGCGGAGGCGCAGGAAGGAAGCGGCCGGCCCGGCCGCATCGGGGTGATCGGCGGGAGCGGGCTGTACGAGATGCCCGATCTGACCGACGTGGAGGAAGCGGCCCTCGACACCCCCTTCGGCCCTCCCTCCGATTCCTACCTCCTGGGCAATCTCGGCGGGCGTCCCATGGCCTTTCTCGCCCGGCACGGCCGCGGTCACGTCCTCGCGCCGACCGAAGTCAATTTCCGCGCCAATCTCTACGGCATGAAGCTCCTGGGGGTGGAGCGCGTCCTCTCCATCAGCGCGGTGGGCAGCATGCGGGAGGAGATCCACCCCGGCGACATCGTCTTCCCGGACCAGTTCATCGACCGCACCACCCGGCGGGCCGCGACGTTTTTCGGCGGCGGCATTGTCGCCCATGTCCCGATGGCGCATCCCACCTGCCCGGAGGTCCACCGGACGTACGTCGAAGCGGCAGGACAAATGGGTCTCGCCTTCCACGCGGGGGGCGCTTACGTCTGCATCGAGGGCCCCCAGTTCTCCACCCGGGCGGAATCCTCCCTCTACCGGTCCTGGGGTGTCAGCGTCATTGGCATGACCAACGCGACCGAGGCCAAGCTCGCCCGGGAGGCCGAGATCTGCTACGGGACCATCGCTTTGGTGACGGATTACGACTGCTGGCACGAGGACGAGGAGCGCCACGTCTCGACCGAGGCCGTGGTGGCCATCCTGCACCGCAACGTCGAGCGGGCCCGGCAGATCATCCGCGAGGTCGTGGCGCGCCTGCCGCGCGAGCGGCGCTGCGGCTGCGGCCGGGCGCTCGAGGGGGCCGTCATCACCTCCCCGGACCGCATCCCCGCCGGCGTCAAAGAGCGTCTGAAGCCCCTCATCGGGAAGTACGTCCGGTAGCGCCGGAGCCCTTGGACTCGCGGGCCGCCGAGAACCGAGGGAGGCTGCGGGTCTCCCGGGAATTGCGAAGAGGCCGCGCCGCGGGGGGTGCGGAAAAGGGCGTCTGAGACAAGGGTTCCGGCGGGTCAGGCCCGGCCGCCGTCAATAGCTCAGGGGGACCTTCGCGTTGCGGTACAGGGCTTCGCACTCTTTCTCCATCACCCCGCCGATGACCTTCAGGCCCGCCCCGGTCAGCTCCACCAGCTTCTCCACGGAGTAGTCGCGATAGTGGAGGGTGCCCGCGGCGATGCTTCGCAGGTTGGCGTGGCGCGCCCCCAGGACGAGGGTGGAGACGCGCGCGTTGATGATCGCCCCGCAGCACATGGGGCAGGGCTCGCAGACGCTGTAGAACGTGCAGCCGGTGAGCGTCCGGGTTTTCAGGACCCGCGTCGCCTTTCCAACGGCCAGGGTTTCGGCGTGGGCGGTGACGTCGAAGGTAGAGACCTTGAGGCTTCGCGCCCTGGCGATGACCTCCCCGTCCCGGACGACGACGGCGCCGAACGGCTGCTCTCCCTGTTGAAGCCCGGCGAGCGCTTCCTCCATGGCCAAACCCATGAATTCCTCGTGACGGTTGATCATGCCTGCGCTCCTCCTCAAGACTTCCCGGCGTGCCGGGACCATTTCTTCGCGCAGGGGTTCTCCGACGTGAAACCCCGCGGAGGGATTCCCCGCCGCCCCTTGGGCCGAGTGTAGCATGGTTTTGAAGAAGATCCTTTTCGCGGGCAGATGCTCCAAAGCTGATCTGCGTCATGGCTCGCCCTTCGTCGATGTGAATAATTTGGGGGGTGTTTCCTGCGGCCCGTTTCCGGAGACGTGGAGATCGACGGAAGAAAATGAACCGGAGAGCCGGAACCCGGACGCAAGAGAGAGGGCCGAATGGCCCGGAGGGAGAAGCGCGGATGACCCAAACGATTCAGTCTCGGCGGGAGCCATGAACCCGCCAGGAAGGATCCTTGCTGCAGCTGTTCAGATCGGAGTCGATCACAAAGAGCCCGAGCGCAACCTGCCGAAGGTCCTGGAGTGGCTGGAACGGGCCGCCGCGGAGGGGGCGCGGCTCATCGCCTTCCCGGAAGGGATGAACACGCGCTATTTCTTCCGGGACGCCGAGGACGCCTGGGCCTGCTCCGTCCCGGATCCGGGACCCTTCGTGGGCGCCCTGGCGGAAGCCGCGGGACGGCTGGGCGTCACGCTGGCCATCGGCCTGTTCGCCCGAAGGACGACGGAGACCGGAGAGAAGCGGTCCTGCAACGAGGTTTTCCTCTTCGGCCCGTCGGGGACGCGGCTCGGGGTGTACCGGAAGAACTACTACATCAAGGCGGACAAGCGGTGGTTCCACGCGGGCGGGGGAGGCTTTCCGGTCTTCGAGACGCCCGCCGGCCTCGTGGGGAGCTTCGTGTGCGCCGACGCCCGGATCCCGGAGGTCGCCCGGTGCCTGGCGCTGGAAGGGGCTGAGGTCCTGATCAACTGCTCGAACTGGGGCGGGTCCGACCAGTACCTCTATCACGTCCCCGCCCGGGGGACGGAG
Organism: Candidatus Tectimicrobiota bacterium; assembly: GCA_016190025.1. The sequence goes on along the minus strand of JACPRG010000126.1, from coordinate 4,172 downwards.
AACGGCTGCTACGTCCTGGCGGCCTCCCGCCCGCGAAAGCCTGCGGAAAGCATCCCTTGGGACGAGCACAACTACAACCCGGGATCGGGCGGCAGCTTCATCCTGTCGCCGGACGGCAGAAAGCTCGCCCAGGCCGGGCCTGATGAGGAGACCGTCCTGACGGCGGAGATTTCCCCCCGCGAGACGGCCGATAAGCGGATGGGCGACGGGACCGACCGCTTCTCCGACCGGAGGACCGACCTGTATCTGGACCTGGGCGCGCGAAGCCTGCCGGCTGTGCAGGGAGAAGAGCCCGCCTCCGCGGCGGCGGTGGCCGCCGTCCAGGCGGGACCGGGCGCGGACGCTCCGGTCGCGGTCGACCGGGCGCTTCAGCTTTGTCTGGACGCCCGCCTCGACTTCGGAAGCCAGATCGTCGTTCTCCCGGAGCTCTTTTTCCTGGAGGGGGACGCCCCGGCCCGGGACATCCGGGGCGCCCTGGAAGGCTCCGAGCGGGCGCTGGGGAAAATCCGGGAATTCTGCCGGTGGGAGGGAATGTTTTGCGCCTTCAGCGCCGCCGAGCGGGAGGGTGATCGCCTATACCACACGGCATTCCTCATCGGGCCGGAAGGGGAGGCGGGGAGATACCGCAAGACCCACCTCTCCCCCTCCGAGCGCGCGTGGGCGACGCCCGGCTGGGACCTCCCGGTCTTCCAGACGCCCTTCGGCAGGGTGGGTCTGCTCATCGGGGCGGAGGGGGCCTTCCCGGAGGCGCCGAGGGTTTTGGCCCTGCGGGGCGCTGACTTGCTCCTGTGGCCCACGTCCTGGCGGGACGATTTCGTCCCCCGCTATCTGGCCGTCGAGCGCGCCCAGGAGAACTTTGTCTTCGTCGCGGCGGCGAACCGGGTCGATTCGCCCGCGCCGGGGCCGAGCCTGCTGGTTCAGCCGATGCGCAACCAGTTGCCGGCCACGGTCAAAGAGATGCCCCCCCGGGTGGAGGGATACATCTCCCGCCTGTTTCACCTCGCCGACGCCCGTTGCAAGCGCATCGAGGCCAACACCGACCTCTTCGCGCACCGCCGGCCGGAGACCTACGGCGCCCTCCTCCGGTAAACCCGCCTGACGGCTGGGGGGGCGAACCGCCCCGGCCACTCGCCGGCCTGAACATCCGAGGCCGCTGTAATCTTGGAAGGGGCGGATCAGCAAAATGACCCGCGACCGGCGGCCGATTTTGCTGGAAAAGCGCGGGCGGAATCCCTATCATGCCTGAGTATGTCTTGGAGGGGCGAAGGGGTGCGCCAGAGACGGCCGCCGATGGACGACGGGAAAGGGAGGGCTCCGGCGGAGAAAGGCAATCCGTCCGCGAGGGCCGCGTCCAGCCGGTCGAAAGAGCTCTTTGAGGAATCGCAGCAGCTCATGCCCGGCGGCGTGAACAGCCCCGTTCGGGCCTTCCGGGCCGTGGGGGGGCATCCGCTGTTCGTGCGCCGCGGCCGGGGCTCCCGTCTCTGGGACGAGGACGGCAACGAGTACGTGGATTATCTGGGCTCCTGGGGGCCCCTCATCCTGGGCCACGCCCACCCCCGCGTGGTGAAGGCGGTCTGCGACGCGGCGAAGAACGGGACCAGCTACGGGGCGCCGACGGCGCTGGAGTCCCGCCTCGCCCGCCTGGCCATCGAGGCGTTCCCCTCTATCGAGCGGGTCCGGATGGTCAATTCGGGGACGGAGGCGGCCATGAGCGCCCTGCGTCTCGCCCGGGGGTTCACGGGGCGGGACCTGGTCGTGAAGTTCGAGGGCTGCTACCACGGCCACTCCGACGGGCTGCTGGTGAAGGCGGGCTCGGGCGCCCTGACGTTCGGCGTCCCGGACAGCGCCGGGGTTCCCGCCGCCTACGCCGGATTGACCCTGACCCTCCCGTACAACGGCGCCGAGGCCGCGAGGGAGGTCTTCCATCGCCGGGGAAGGGAGATCGCCGCGGTGATCGTCGAGCCGGTGGCGGCCAATTGCGGCGTCATCCCGCCGGCCCCCGGATTCCTGGAGACCCTCCGGCGGGAAACCGAGAGGTCGGGCGCTCTTCTGATCTTCGATGAGGTCATCACCGGCTTCCGGGTCGCCTGGGGCGGGGCGCAGGAGGTCTATGGCGTCCTTCCGGACCTGACGTGCCTGGGGAAGATCCTGGGCGGGGGCCTGCCCGTGGGGGCGTACGGCGGCCGGCGGGACATCATGGAGAAGGTAGCCCCGCTCGGGGATGTCTATCAGGCCGGCACGCTGGCCGGAAACCCCATCGCCATGGCGGCGGGCGTCGAGACGCTCGAGGCGTTGAAGGCCCCGGGCGCGTATTCCTCCCTGGAGGAGCGGTCGGCCCACTTGGAAGGCGAGCTCCGGGCGGCGGCGGAAGAGGCGGGCGTCCCCGCGACGTTGAACCGGGTGGGCTCGATTTTCTGCTGCTATTTCACCGAGGGCCCCGTCGTCGATTTCCCTTCCGCCAGGCGGGCGGACACGAAAGCCTACGCCCGGTATTTTCACGCCATGCTGCGGGAGGGGGTCCACCTGGCGCCCTCTCAGTTCGAGGCGGGGTTCGTCTCTTTGACCCACACGGCCGAGGACGTGGCGTTCACGGGGGCGGCCGCGCGGCGAGCTCTCCGCACCCTTTCGTGAGAGTGAAGAGATGGTGTTGAGGAGCCGGAGAGAAGTCCTTCGAAAGCGGGAGAAAAGCCCGGGAGGGAAAAATCCGCCGGGAAGGCGGAGGCCCTCGCGTCCGGGAAAGGGGGAAGGGGCCGGCCGATTTTTTCGGTGGAAGGACCTCCTGCCCGCCGAAGGGGTCAGCGTGTCGCGGATGTTCTTCGCCGCCGCGGTGGGCCTGTCGTTGGTCCTTCTCGGCCTCGCCGTCTTCCGGCACGGAGGGATCCTGGACGTTCTCCGGGTGACGGAGCGGGTCTCCGCGATGCGCGAGGAGGTCGCGGGCCTCGCGGCCGAGAACGAGCGGCTTCGGGGGGAGATCCGGCGCTTGCGCGGCGACCCGCGAGAGGTCGAGCGCATCGCGCGGGATGACCTCGGCCTCGTGCGCCCGGGGGAGAGGGTCTATGAGTTCACCGCCGGAGATTGATTTCGTTCAGCCCTTGACAAACCGGTCGGTTTTTTATATCCATGTAGGGAAGCTCGCAGACGGGACTCGGTGCGGGGTGGAGCAGTCCGGTAGCTCGTTGGGCTCATAACCCAAAGGTCGTAGGTTCGAATCCTACCCCCGCTACCAAATAAATCAAGGGGTTGCGGCAATCGCCGCGACCCCTTTCTTTTTGTCCGGCGTCCATATAGTCCGGATTTCTCACCAAACGGAGTGGACTCAAGGCGGCGCTGACCAGGAGATTGCCCTGTGAGATTCATCCCCAATTTCCCTTGATCAATCACCCACGCCTCCCTTTGGCGGACGAGGACAAGGGCGCAGCCCTTGACCTTTTTGCCGCGCCTGGCGGTGAACCACCGCCGCCACTCGCCCGACCCGAAAATCCGGGGCCAGGCATTGATAGCCGAAGCGAAGCGAGTGGCCGGGGCGGCTCGCCCCCGAGGCGCGGCCCGAGGCCGCGGCGGTTCGCCGCCCCGCCCGAACCGGAGTCTTCAGCGCCGCCTCTTTCGCTGAATGTTTGAACTGGGGGCGTTGAGAAGGTATCCTTTCCCAGGACCATCGCTTCGCACATGGGGGACGGGGACCGTGACGATGGAAGAGCGGGTTTCGCGGCTGGAGAGGCAGAACAAGAGATTGAGGCTGGGCGCAATGAGAATTGAATTTGGAGGTTGATAACAAATGAGAGAGGTTCATTCAGATATTGATAAGGAAATTTTGAACAAGCAGCTTCCTCATTGGGAGAGCGTCTTATCCAACAACCCGGATATGTTCGGACTGGAGCCCAGCGAAGCGGCCCGAAAGGCGTTGGATGCTTTCAAGAAGGAGGGCGCGCGAAAAATCCTCGAATTGGGTGGCGGCCAGGGAAGAGACTCGCTCTTCTTTGTGCGCGAGGGCTTCGAGGTGACAGTGCTGGATTATGCACAGAGCGGCTTGGACGCCATAAAAAAGAAAGCGGATGCGTTGGGCCTGCCGAATTTGGTGGCCACCATTCGCCACGATGTGCGGGAGCCCTTGCCTTTTGAAGATGGAATATTCGACGGCTGCTTCTCCCACATGTTGTTTTGCATGGCGTTGC
>JACPRG010000122.1 GCA_016190025.1 Candidatus Tectimicrobiota bacterium | reverse complement strand
GGCCGCATGAAGGAAAATAAACTCAACTTCGTGTCCAACAATCCAAGGGCGATACAGAGGCTTACAACGGATATCCGTAACGAGGGCGGCACCTTGGTAGACTTCGGTATCCGTTTCCATACGCTTGTAGGCGAGAAAAACGAAAATCGTCTGTTCGAGCTGTTCACTTGCTTGCTCTTCCATGGCCACACCCTCCAAGGAAATCAGCGAGATTTTAAACCATAGGGCCTTCTTCTTCAAACAATGTTTACAGCGCTAATTCAATCTCCGGGAAGCCCCGGACGCTCCTTCAGGATGGCGTCGATCCAGGACTTCACGTCCCCCGCAAAGGTCCACTCGTTGCGCTCAGCCATTCCCTTCTTTCCCTTCCGGCTACGGATGAGCCCGCCCCCGATTTTAACCGGAATTTTGTATTTTAACCCTCAATGGGTTCTGGGTAGTCGCCTGAATTTGACTTTTGTGTTATTTTCGTATATATTCACAGAAAAGTGCTCAGGAGGCGCGAGTGAAGGGGAAGAGACGAGGATACCGAAAAGGCTTGGGGTTGCCGGTTTGTCCGCAGAGTCTGTCTTCGGTTGGGGAAAAGGGCGCGTATATAGAGAGCTACGAAACGAAGCCAAAAAGTCATTTAAAATCAATGAGTTAAAGTTTGGCTTTTGGCTTTTTTGGCTTTCTGGGAGTTGAAATTTGGCTTTCAGGGCGTTTGAGAGGCATCAGCCCATGGCGTTAAAACCTCAGCTCAATTTCGAAAAGGGGCGGGGCGCCCTTTTCGGTCACCTCGACAGCGTGCTGACGGCCACAGTTGGGGCAATAGTAGGCGCGGACCTCCAGATCCTCGTGGAGCCAGATGAGGGGGCCAAGCTCCTTATGGCTGAGCCTGACGCGCCTTGCCCCTTCCTTCCAGTTGGACCCGGCATCGGACAGGACCGTCCCGCATTCGCACACGCTGAGGAGCCTTTTCCCGTCGCGGACGACCTGGATAAACTCCCCGAGGGAGCCGACCCGGCGGCCGTCGAGGGGGTTCTTCAACCTCCGGGAATTCCCGCCCCTCCCCGACGCCGGGCGGGTCAGCCGCCTTCGCCGGATCCCGTCCCGGAGTTTTCCCGTTGCCGTCTCCCGCGCCTCGCCCGTCCGGGGGTCGAGGGCGACGCCGTAAATCTTGCGGGCCGCCTCCGGGGAGACGAGGCCCGCCCGCACGTCTTTCGACACTTGGCGCGGGTCCCGGTCGAGGGGGTCTCCATACCCGCCTCCTCCCTGCCAGGAGTTCTCGAAGACGTCCCCCCGCGCGAGGCGCACCCGCCCGGGCTTGGAGCCGAGATTGACCCGCGTCCCGCGGAGCTCCCGCAAGTCGCCGGGGAGTCGGCCGCGCTGGAACCCGTCCAGGACGTCGCTCCCCCGGATGAGGGTGTTGACGGTGCAGGCGGCCGGGAGCCCGCCCGAGAGACCCTGCGCGTTGGGGACCTTCGTCCCGTGGGAGACAAGGACGCCGGAGAGCTCCTCCACGTCGTGGACCGTGAAGGCCAGGCCGCAGGAGACGCCCCCCCGGTGCCTGCCGGGGCCCCCGGTGTCCGGGATCAGGCTCCGGTACAGGTACAGGATGGGCGCGATGTTCTCCGTCGTCTCCACGTTGGCGATGTTGGGGATGGGGATGGGGTGGCTGCCCGCCGCGTGGACGCCGTCTTTGTACGAGAAGGCGCCCCCGCCCCCCGCCAGCGAGTCCAGGAGCATCGTCCCGAAGCGCTCTTTGTACTGGTTCCAGCCCCCCAGGTTGAAGATGGTGATGGCGCCCCGGGTGGCCGCCTGGAGGTGGGGGCGGTGGGCCGGGTCGGCGCCCATCATCCGGGAGAGCGCCAGGACGCAGACGGTGTTGACGCAATACATGACGCCGCAAGTCGCCATGCTGACGGGGGCCGGGGGCCGGGCGCTGCAGATCTTGCCTTCGGGCGCGAGGATCCGGACCGGCCGCAGCAGGCCCTCGGTCCACGGGATGTCGTAGGCGACGATGGTGAACAGGGCCGTGCACACCGCCCCGACCAGGCCCGACCGGGTGCAGTTGATGAAGCCGGGCGCCTGGTCGGCGGACTCGCTGAAATCGAAGGTGAGGCGGTCGCCCGCCTTCTCGATGGAGACGGCGACCTTGTACGTGCGGTCCTGGTGGCCGTCGTGGTCGAGGAAATCGACGGCCCGGTAGACCCCGTCCGGCAGGCGCCTCAGGCGGCTTCTCAGCCTCTGCTCGGACAGGCGGATGAGCCCCTCCATGGCCGAGAGGACCGCCTCCGCCCCGTAGCGCTCAATCAGGCCGGTAAGCCGCGCCTTGGCGGTGTTGTTGGCGGCGGTCATCGCCCGCAGGTCGAGGCCGAGGAGGAAGGGGAGCCGGGTCATGCTCAGGATCGCGTTCCAGACGTCCTGGCGCACCCGCCCGGCCTCGACGAGCTTGAGCGGGGGAAGGTTCATGGACTCCTGTACGCGCTCCGTCGCGCGCGGGCACCAGCTCCCCACGTCCATGCCCCCCATATCGACCTGGTGGGCCACCGTCCCGACCCAGGCCACCCGCTTCCCTTCGTGGAAGACCGGCGCCGCCAGGGAGACGTCCGAGCCGTGGAGGGCCCCCTTGTAGGGGTCGTTGCAGATGAACATATCCCCCTCGCCGATGCCCGGGTTCTCGGAGCAGTCGGAGATGATGGAGCGGATCACGTTGGCCATCGCCCCCGTCTGCCAGATCATCTGGCGGCCCAGGGTGACGATGGAGCCGTCGGCGAGGTAAAGCCCCGTGTTGAAGTCGTTGGCCTCGGTCACGACGGGCGAGCCCGAGACCTTTTTCAGGGTGTTCCCCTGCTCCCAGGTGATGGAGAGCAGCTTGTGCTTGAGGACTTCAAAGAGGATGGGATCCATCGGTTTGTCCGCCGTTTTGGAAGAGGGAGCGACCGCCGCCCCTCAGGGCTCGATCAAGACGTTGCGGTACGGGTCGATGAGGGCCCGCTGTCCGGGTTCCACGAGGACGGTCGTCCCCGCGTACTCCAGGATGGCCGGCCCTCGGATCTCCTGCCCCGGCGGCGCCTGGGCGCCCTGATAGATCTCCGCAGCATAGGCCCCCCCGGCCTCGTAAAAATAAACCTCCCGCTTCCCGAGGGGCTTCGCCCTCGTCCCTCCCGCCGCCCGCCGGGCCTTGAGGCGCGGCTTCACCTTCCGGCCGACGGCCTCCACCCGAAAGGTAGTCACCTCGATGCCCGCCTCCCGGAACTGCGACCCCGGCCCGTAGCGGGCCTCGTACTCCGCCTCGAAGCGCCGCGCCAGCTCCTCCACCGCGCGGGGGGAGAACCGGTCCGGCGCCGGGACGGGGACCTCGTGGGTCTGGCGGCGGTAGCGCATCTGGACGTAGCGGTGGAGCCGCCGGTCGCCCGCCGCCACCCCGTTTCTCGCCAGCGTCTTGCGCCCTTTCTCCTCCAGCCTCCGGAAGACGGCCTCCATCTCCCCGGCGTCCAGGTAGCGGGAGGCCGAATCGAAGAAGGGAGGGGTCCGCATCAGGTGAGAGAGGACGAAGGAGCACTGGATGTCCGACGCGACCGCCCCGAAGGCGGAGTGGGAGCCGGCCGTCAGCGGGACCACGATCCGGGAGACGCGAAGCTCCTTGCCGTAAGAGGCGCAGTGGGTGGGCCCGGCCCCGCCGTAGGCGTACAAGACGAAGTCCTGGGGGTCGTACCCTCTTTCCAGCGTGACCCGCCGGATCAGGTCCGCCATCCGCTGATCGATGACCTGGCGGATCCCGGCCGCCGCCCGCAGGACGGAGAGCCCCAGGGGCTTCGCCACCCGCTCTTCGATGGCGCGGTGCGCCTTTTGGGGATCCAGGCGGATGCGGCCTCCCAGGAAGAAGGCGGGGTCGATGATCCCGAGGACCACGTCGGCGTCGGTCACCGTGGGGTCCGCCCCGCCCCGGTCGTAGCAGACAGGCCCGGGGACCGCCCCGGCGCTGTCGGGGCCCACCGACAGATGGTCGTCCGTCACCCGGGCGATGCTTCCCCCGCCCGCCCCGACGGTCTCGATGGCCATCATGGGGACGAGGGTGTGATACTTGTCGTAGACGGCCCCGTCCGCCTTGACGGGACTCCCTGCGACAATCAGCCCCACGTCGAAGCTCGTCCCGCCCATGTCGGTCGTGATGATGTTTGCGTGGCCCAGGATCTCCCCCAGGGACCGGGAGCCGATGACCCCGCCGGCGGGGCCCGACATGAGGAGAGACAGGGGGTTCTCCGAGGCCTCCCGGGGCGAGATCACCCCGCCCGTGGAATGCAGGATCAGCGGGGGTGTCCGCAGGCCCGCCCTTTTCAGGCTCCCCTCCAGCCCCTGGAAATAGTCCCGGACGGTCGGCCCCAGGTAGGCGTTGAGGACCGTCGAGGCCGTCCGCTCATACTCGCCGATGACGGGGAACTGATCGCTGGAGGTCGCCACGTAGACCCTCCCGGCTTCCGCCAGGTCCCGGACGGCCCGCTCGTGGGACGGGTTCAGGAAGGACCACAGGAAGCAGACGGCGATGGCCTCCACCCTGGCCGCGAGGAGGTCCTCCACGGCCCGCTGCGCCTCTTCCCGGTTCAGCTCGACGACGGCCGACCCCTTGTAATCCACCCGTTCGCTCACCTCCCGGATCCGCTCGTACGGGACGATGGGCTCCGGGTAGGCCCGGAGGCTGTAGTCGGCGACCTCCTCTTCCGTGAGGCCCGCCGTCATGCCCAAAGAGCGTTGGATCCGGATGGTGTCCCGGAACCCCCGGGTGGTGATGAGGCCCACGCGGGACCCCTTCCGCTGGAGGAGGGCGTTGGTGGCGATGGTGGTCCCGTGGCCGAGGTAGACGACCCGCTGGAGGAACTCCCGCAGGGGCACGCCCTGGTCGGCCGCCGCCAGGCGGATCCCGTCCAGCACCCCTTGCAGCAGATCCTCCGGCGTGGACGCCGTCTTGTAGGTGAGGAGTTGTCTGCGTTCGTCCAGGAGGCAGAGGTCGGTGAAGGTGCCGCCGATGTCGATTCCCAGGAGGAAGCGGCCCGTTTTCCGGTTCGGGGTCGTGTGGGAGCGGCGCCCGCCGATGCGACTTGAGGTTCGGGCCGCGTCTCGCGTTTTGGTTGTCAAGTTGAGAATCTCGCCAGGCTCCGCCAAGGGCTTCCAACTCCACTCAATATATCAGATCCGACTTTCACGTTGACAGAAAAATTCTGTGGGGTGAAAATCCCCTTCTGTTTGCCGCGGACGCGCGCGGGGATCCGGCCGCCCAGCCGCGAAGCAAGGAGCCTGGGAAAGAAAGAGAGGCGGATGGCGGCGCTCCCTTTCCCCGGGGCCGGATGTGAGGTCACAGACCTCAAGAGGTCACGGACCTCAAGCGGAGGCTCATCCATCCAACATCTCAGCGGGCCAACATCTCAGGGGGACCCCGTCAGGACCCTTCGAGCCGCTGAAAACCGTCAGAGACGGGAAAACCCTGAGGGGACGTAGATAAAGGAGAAAGAAGATGAAGTCAATCGCCGCAAAGGTGGGCTTGGGGCTTGGGCTTTTCCTGGGGATCGCCGGGATCGCCGGAAACCTAGGCTGGACGGCCGAGCGGGAGGTCGTCGCCGTGGGAAACCCCTCCCTGTCCAGCGTCGCCTTTTTCAACCTGCCCCGCTTCGCCGGCAAGCTGGGCGTGAAGGTGGTGATGAGGCGGATGGGGACCTTCACGCAGGCGCAGCAGGCGGTGGAGCTGGGGGCCGCGGACATCGGTCACATCGGCTACGTCAATCTGCTCCAGATGGCCGTGGCGGGCGGACCCCCGAAGGCCAAGGCGGTCAGCGGGGTCTTCGTGGGGAGCGAAGACATTGTTTTCAATAAAGACGTGAAGATTACGAAGTGGAAGGACATCGAGGGGAAGAGGGTCGGCCGCATCCCGGGCTCTTTCGCCGAGTTCCGCTTCCGGGCGGCCGCCGCGCACAACGGGGTGGACCTTTCGAAGGTTCGTCTCGTGAATTTCGGCTTCTCTTACGTCACGTTGAATCTCGCCCTGAAGCGGAAGGAGGTGGACGCGCTGGTCATCTGGGCCCCGGGGCTGGTGATGCCGCTGGTGGAGGGCTTCGGCTATCGTCCCTCCATCAGCATCCACGACACGCCCATCGGCAACATCAACGGCGTCTTGGGGGTCAGCACCCGGTTCATACAGGAGAGTCCCGGGGAGGCGGAGAAGATTGTGCGGGCCTTCGTGGAAGCCACCCGGCACTATGCCGGCAACCCCGAGGAGTGGGTCAAGGAGGTGCGGGCGCTCACGGGGGCTGACCTGCCCGTGGTGCGGGAGGGGCTCAAGTACCTGGAGCTGACGAACAACCTGTACCTGGACAAGGCGAAGAGCCTCGCCAAGATCGCCTTCAAGGAGAAGCTGGTCAAGAAGGACGCCAGCGACGCCATCGGCCAGTGGATCGACTACGGCCTCCTGATGAAGGTGACGGGGAAAAGCCGCAAGGAGCTGGGAGGCTGAGCGGCATCGCGCGGATAACCCCAAAGCGGGCCGCAGGTGCTGATCTCGGACGGTGGGGACGGGGGCTTGCGAGGAGAGATATGAGGGATCTCCTGAAAGAGGTTGCCGTTCTCCTGATGGCCCTGGCCGTCTTCCTGGTCGGATTTCACCGAGAGGTCCGGGCCGAGCCGCCGGAGACCCTGGCCGGGCTGAAGCGCCTGCATGCCCTCCAGGGGGAGGAGGCCGCTCGCGCGGTCAATCGTCTTCACGGAAAACAGGTGGCCGAGAAAGGCGGCTATGTCGCCCATTACGAGAAAGATGGCGTCGTGGCGATGCTCTATGTCTCGAAGACTTCTTCCTCCGATCAGGCCTCCCGCCAGGTGAAACAGATGAGCAAGCGGATTGAACAGGGGAACACCCCTTTCTTTCATCTCAAGGCGTCCAAGCGGGGGGAGACCACTGTGTACTCGACCCTTGGAGAGGACCGGATCCACTATTTCTACCAACGGGATTCCGAGGTGATCTGGTTGGCGGTGGACCCTCCGGTCGCGAGACAGGCCCTGGCGGACTTGTTAAAGTGGGCTCAGTGAAGGGGGACGCCAGCAACATCATCAGCCACGGGCCGGCGACGGCCTCCCGGCGAGGATGACCCGAAGGGTGTGGGGACGCGTGGGCTGAGTGGCGTCCCGCGCGAAGCCCTTGGGCCGGGCGGTGATCGGGAAATTGTTCCGCATCGGGATGAGGAGGTTCCTGCGCGGCCTCGCAAGGTCATTGACCTTGACCTTCTTGCCGAGCCTGATTTTCAATCCGGGTCTTCGGCCCGGTGGCGAGGCTCGGCTTGAGGTCTGCGACCTCTGCGGCCCCATCGGGGAGGTCATAGACCCTACGCCGCGCGTGGCCGGGGCGGCCTGAGGTCCGCGACCTCTCGCCCCCCGCGCGAGACGCCGGGAGGTTACAGACCTCAAGGCACGGTGCCCCCCTTTTTGCTCCCTCGGGCGGCGCCCTGAGATGGGCCGTCATCTTGACAGAAAACATTCGGGCGGATCAAAATCAGCCCATCTCAGGAGCGAAAGGGCGAAGGCGGGCGCCGCCGGGGCGGGGGGACGGCGAGGCGCGCTCTTGTCCGGAAGGGAGCAGCGCTTTCTTGAGGCCGCTGCGAAAAAGCGGGCGGCGCGTGTGTCCGAAAGAAGGGAGGGCGACCTGCGGTGTATGAACTCCTCGACCTGATGCCGGGGGCGAGAAACTGCGTCAAGGGTTACGCGTTTCTGCGAGAGAGGGAGAAAGTCCTCATCTGGCAGGACCGGACCGGGAAGGTGGACCCCCGGGTCGTCCAGGCCGTCGCCCTGGCCTGCGAGGAGGTGGGGGCGGAGGTGCACATCCTCAGCTCTCACGCCAGCGTCTGCCGCCTGGGAGAACCCATTTCCCCCTTGCTCTTTTCCGCCATGGAAGGGGCGGACGTCCTCATCACCGCCTTTGAGCTTGAGAACGCGGCCACGGTGGACAGCCTCCAGTTCGGCCGGTTTCTCCAGCGGACCGGGAAGCGGTGCGTGGCGCTCATCTGCCCGACGCCCGCCCTTCTGGCCTCCGCCTGGGCCCGGTTCCCGGGGGAGCTGGTCTGGGCCATCATTCGGAAGACGGCGGAGCGCGCCAAAAGAGGGAAAGACGCGGCCTTTCATCTGACGGACCCGAACGGGACCGACCTTCGGGGGAGTCTCTCCTTCCATCTGGGATTCGGCGAAAAGCAGCCGCCCCGGGGGTGGATGTTCTTCCCAGCGGGGGACATGGCCGAGCACCCGGAGTCTCCGGTGAACGGCGCCGTGGTCTTCGAGCACCTGGAGGGGTTCGCCGGGTATTTGCGGGAGCCCATCCGGCTGACGGTCCAGGACCACTGGGTGACGCGCGTGGAGGGGGGAGAGGAGGCGCGGTGGTTCGCGGACCTCATGGACCGTTACGAGAAAGGGCGCTATTTTTGCGAGGTCGCCATCGGGATCCATCCCAAGGCGCCCGTCGCCGAGGGGCTCCAGGTCCGCGCGGCCGACACCATCCTCTTTCGCCACGCCGGGAGCTATCACGCCGCCGTCGGGAACTGGGCCTGGTTGTCGGAGGCCGACAGCCGGCTCCACTGGGACGGAGGCGGACTGAAGCCCACCCTCCAAGTGGGCGGCGAGACGATCATCGACGCGGGCCGTCTGCTGACGCTGGATGACCCGGCTATCCGGGAACTCGCGTCTCGTTTCGGAGACCCCGACGAGCTCCTGGCGGAGGTGTGGTGAATGCGCCGGCCTTTTCTGCCTCACGACGTTCGGGGTTCTTGAAGGGGGACGCCGGGTCTCCCACCGGACGCCCTCGCGGCGGGGAAGAATTGTCCGGCCGCGCCCGGATGCAGGGTCCTTGAAATCTGACCCCGCTTGGCGGGCGATGTCGGCGCGGAGAGGAGACGGAAGACATGGCGCGCGAACGGCTCGACAGCTTGCGCAAGAAGGTGGACCCCAAGCACGCGGCCGTGTTGGTTGTGGACGTTCAGAACGACTTCGCCGCCGAAGGGGGAATGATGGACCGGGAGGGGAGCGACATTTCCATGGCCCAGGCCATCATCCCCCGTCTTCAGCAGCTCATCGACGAGGCCCATGAGGCGGGGGTCGGGGTGATCTTCATCCGGAACGTGTACAACACCGACCCCAACTGGTACCTCTCGGACGCGTGGCTGGAGCAGGCCGCCCGCACCCGGAAGGAGGGGAGCTATCTCGTTCATTCCGTGTGCGGGCCCGGCTCCTGGGCGGGGGACTTTTACAAAGTCCGGCCGACCGAGAAGGACGTGGTCGTCACCAAGCACCGTTTCAGCGCGTTCCCGGACACCGACCTGGACCTCGTTTTGCGGAGCCGCGGCATCCGGACTCTCATCATGACGGGCCTCGCGACCAACGGCTGCGTGGAGAGCACGGCCCGGGACGGGTTCTTCCGGGATTACTACATCGTCTTCACGTCCGATTGCACGGCGACCTATTCCCAAGAGGACCACGAATCCACTTTGCGGAACATGCATCGCTATTTCGGTGAGGTGGTGACGGCGGACGAGGTGGCAGCTTGTTGGAAGCAGGCGCCCGTCCAGGTGGGGGTTTCCTGACACCCTCGCGGGATGGGCGCTCTTGGGAACATCGGCTTCACTGGCAGAGGTGAACTGAGCGCGTCTTTGGGGGGTGGGCTCACGAAGCACTGGGAGGAGAGGCGAGAATGAAGCGCGCGATCGCTGTGCTGACGTTTGGAGTGGCGCTTTTGGCGGGAGTCGGCGGGACCGTCGGCTGGACGGCCGAGCAGGAGGTCGTCGCGGTTGGAAACCCATCGGTGGCCCAGGTCCCTTTCTTCAACCTGGACCGCTTCGCCGCCAAGCACGGCGTTAAGGTGATCGTCCGGCGGATGGGGACCTTCACGCAGGCGCAGCAGGCGGTGGAGCTGGGAGCGGCGGACGTCGGCGCCCTCGGCTACGTGAGTCTGATCCACATGGCGGTGGCGGGAGGAACCCCCAAGGCCAAGGTGGTGAGCGGCTCCTTCGTGGGAAGCCAGGACGTGGTCTTTCACAAGGACGTGAAGATCACCCGGTGGAAGGACGTGGAGGGGAAGACCATCGCCCGCATCCCCGGCTCTTTCGCCGAGTTCCTCTTCCGGGTGGCGGCCACGCACAACGGCGTGGACCTCTCGAAGGTGCGCTTCAAGAACTTCGGCTTCTCCTACGCGACCCTGAACCTCGCGCTCCAACGGAAGGAGGTGGATGGCCTGGTGATCTGGTCGCCGGGATTGGACATGCCGGTGGTGGGCGGCTTCGGCTACTTCCCGCCCATCAGCGTCAATGACACCCCCATGGGAAACATCAACGGCGTACTGGCGATGAACGCCGCCTTCCTGCAGAAGAGCCCTTCGGCGGCGGAGAAGGTTCTGAGGGGCTTCGTGGACGCCATTCAGCATTTCTCGGCCAACCCCGAGGAGTGGATCAAGGGGGCGCGGGCCATCACGGGGGCTGACCCCTCGCTTCTCCGGGAATCGATCAAGCATGCCACGCTGACGGTCCAGATGTACGAGGAGAAGGCGAAGGCCCTCGCCAAGGCCTCCTTCCAGGAGAAGCTGGTCAAGAATGACGCCAGCGGCGTCATCGGTCAGTGGATGGACTACGGTCTCCTGATGAAAGTGACCGGGAAGAGTCGCAAGGATCTGGGCGGCTGAGGCGCGCCCGGCGCCAAGTGGGAAGAATGCTCATCCGGGGGCGGGGGATTCGGTTTGTCTGCTGTGCGGGCGCGGCGCGCGCGCCCGAAAGAGAGGAGGGCGGCCTGCGGTGTATGAGCTCCTCGACCTGATGCCGGGGGCGCGAAACTGCGTCAAGGGCTACGCCTTTCTTCGGGAGGGAGAAAGGGTTCTCATCTGGCAGGACCGGACCGGGAAGGTGGACTCCCGGGTCGTCCAGGCCGTCGCCCTGGCCTGCGAGGAGGTCGGGGCGGAGGCGCACGTCCTTTCCTCTCACGCCAGGGTGAACCGCCTGGGGGAACCCATCGCCCCCGTGGTCCTTTCCGCCATGGAAGGGGCCGACGTGATCATCACGGCCTTCGATCTGGAGAACGCGGACATCATCCCCAACGCGCACTTCTCCCGGTTCCTCCAGCGGACCGGCAAGCGGTGCGTGTCCCTCATCTGCACGACGCCGGCCCTTCTGGCCTCCGCCTGGGCCCGGTTCCCGGGGGAGCTGGTCTGGGCGATTTATCAAAAGACGGTGGAGCGCGCCAAAAGAGGGAAAGACGCGGCCTTTCATCTGACGGACCCGAACGGGACCGACCTTCGGGGAAGGATCTCCTTTCAGTGGGGCTTCAAAGAAAAGCAGCCGCCCCGGGGGTGGATGTTCTTCCCGGCCGGGGACATGGCCGAGCACCCGGAGTCTCCGGTGGACGGCACCGTGGTCTTCGAGCACCTGGAGGGGTTCGCTGGGTATTTGCGGGAGCCCATCCGGCTGACGGTCCGGGACCACTGGGTGACGCGCGTGGAGGGGGGAGAGGAAGCGAGGTGGCTCGAGGCTCTGATGGGCCGTTACGAACGGGGACGGTATTTTTCCGAGATCGCCATCGGGACGCACCCCAAGGCGCCCATCGCGGAGGGACTCCAGGTCCGCGCGCCCGACACCATCCTCTTCCGCCACGCCGGAACCTGTCACGCCGCCGTCGGGAACTGGGCCTGGATACCGGAGACCGACTGCCCTCTGCACTGGGATGGGGGCTGCCTCAAGCCCACCCTCCGGGTGGGCGGAGAGACGATCATCGACGCGGGCCGTCTGCTGACGCTGGATGACCCGGCCATGCGGGAGCTCGCGTCTCGTTTCGGAGACCCCGACGACCTCTTGGCGGAGGTGTGGTGAGCGCTCCTCAGCGTCGCCGATCGTGAGGACGCCCGGCGTCGGAGGGGGAAAATCCCGATGCGGCCGCGGGAGAGAGGCCGAATTTCGGGGCGGACGGCGCAAGCGATCTCAGGGGAGTTTCACGGGGGCGACGGACTTCATCGGGTGTGAGAAGACCGGCGTCTCCATCGGCTGTCTTTCTGCTTCAGGACTGGGGGGGAACACAAGATGAGAAGAAGCCTGATCGCAGGACTGGCGCTGGTCCTCACCCTTTGGGTGGGATTCGGGGGATCTCGGATAGAAGCGGCTGAGACGGAGGTGCTCGCCGTCGGA
The DNA here is from genome assembly GCA_016190025.1 of Candidatus Tectimicrobiota bacterium. The sequence continues at coordinate 22,784 of JACPRG010000122.1, read as the reverse complement.
AATGCCTCCCTGACCCAAATCCCCTACTTTAACATCGGTCCTTTCGCCAAAAAGCACGGAATCAATGTCGTGATGCGGCGGATGGGCACCTATACGCAGATGCAGCAGGCGGTGGAACTGGGCGCGGCGGACTTCGCCGCCATCGGCTACGTCAACCTGGTCCTCATGGCCGCGGCGGGAGGAACCCCCAGGGCCCAGGCCGTGAGCGGCATCTTCGTGGGCGGCCAGGACGTGGTCTTCCACAAGGACGTGAAGATCGCCAAATGGAAGGACGTGGAGGGCAAGACCATCGGCCGCCTCCCCGGCTCGTTTGTCGAATTCCTCTTCCGGGTCGCGGCGGTGCACAACGGCGCGGACGTTTCGAAGATCAAGTTCAAGGACTTCGGCTTCTCCTTCGCGACGCTGAATTTTGCCTTGAAGAACCGGGAGATTGACGGCCTGGTCATCTGGTCGCCGGGAATGGAGATGCCGGTGGTGGAGGGTTTCGCCTATTTCCCCCCCATCAGCGTCCAAGACACGCCGGTCGGTGACATCAACGGCCTCCTCGGGGTCAATACCGGCTTCATGAAAAAGAACCCCGAGGTCGTCGAAAAGGTGGTGAGGGCCTTCGTGGAGGCGACCCAGCACTTCGCGTCCAACCCGGAGGAATGGGTCAAGCGCGGCCGGGATCTGTTGGGAACGGACGTTCGGGTCCTCCAAGAGGGCATCAAGCACTCGAAACTGACGAATATGATATACGCGGAGAAGGCGAAGACCCTGGCCAAAGTCGCGCATGAGGGAAAGATCGTCAAGAAGGACGCCAGCAAGGACATCGTCAAGTGGATCAGTTACGACTTCCTGAAGAAGGCGACCGGGAAAAGCCGGAAGGACCTGGGCGGCTGACAGCATGGGCCGAAAGGGCGGAGGGTTCGGAAGAGGACGGACCCTCCGCCCCCGTGGCCTCGGGTCACGCCATGAAAGACGGGCCGCTTCAGGGGATGGGGAGCGGCCCTCTTGCGCGGCTCAGGGACGGGGCGCGAGCCGCGTGCGCTTTCCCGCCTTGAGGACGTGGCTGGGAAGCTCGTGGTCCACCAGGGTCGCCGCGTACCGGGCGCACTCCAGAAGGGCGTCCAGGTTGACCCCCGTGCGGACCCCCATCTCCTCCAGCATGTACACCAGGTCTTCGGTGGCGATGTTCCCGGTTGCGCCCGGAGCGTACGGGCAGCCGCCCAGCCCGCCGATGGAGGAGTCGTAGGTCAGGGCCCCCGCCTCGAGCCCCGCCAGAACGTTGGCCAGACCAGTTCCCCGCGTGTCGTGGAAGTGAAGGGTGACGGAGGCCTCGGGGAATTCACGGAGGACGGCCCGGGCGATCCGGTGAACCTGGACGGGGTTCCCCATTCCCGTGGTGTCCCCCAGGAGGAACTCGCGTATCCCCACCTCCTGGTACGCCCGCAGGATGCGGAAGATCTGCTCCAGCGAGACGTCCCCTTCGTACGGGCACCCGAACGCCACGACCACCGACCCCCGGACGGGGACTCCGGCGGCCGAGGCGATCTCTACGATCCCCCCGATTTGCTTCAGCGAGTCCGCGACGGGCATGCGGACGTTCGCCTGGTTGTGGGACTCGGTGGCGGAGATGAAGATGCCGATCTGGCCCACCCCGGACTGGACGGCGCGCCCGGCGCCCTTGGCGTTGGGGACGATGGCCTCGTAGCGCACCCCCGGGGGCCTCTCGATGGCCGCCATAACCTCGGCCGCGTCGCGCATCTGAGGGATGGCCTTGGGGTGGACGAAAGATGTCGCCTCGATGCGCTTCAGGCCGCTTTTCGAGAGGAGGTTGATGAGCTGGATCTTGGCCTCGGTCTCGACCCATCGGCCCTCGGCCTGGAGCCCGTCTCGGGGCCCGACCTCGCGGACGACGGCCTCCGCCGGAAGCTGGTCCTTCAATTCGGCGCCTCCCTGGGGGGATTCCTTCGCGGTCCCTGTCTATCTTCCTTGGAACCGGGGCCTGCGCTTTTCCGCGAAGGCGCGCAGACCCTCGTTCCGGTCCTCCGTCGTCAGCGTCACGTTATAGGCCTCCCGCTCCAGCCGCAAGCCGCTCGCCAGGTCTACGTCGAGGCCCCTGTCCACCGCCCGCTTGGCCTGGCGCAGGGAGATGGGGGCGTTGGCCACGATGGCCCGCGCCGTCTTCTCCACCTCCTCGTCCAGTTTGCCCTTGGGGACGACCCGCGCCACGAGGCCCAGCTGCTCCGCCTCGGCCGCGTCGAATCGGCGGGCCGTGAAGATCAGCTCCTTGGCCCGGGCGCGGCCGATGAACCGCGGCAGGAGCTGGGTCCCGCCGCCGCCGGGAATGATGCCGAGAGAGACCTCCGGCAGGCCGAACACGGCGTCCTCCGAGGCGATGAGGAAATCGCAGGCCAGGGCGAACTCCAGCCCGCCTCCCAGGGCGTAGCCGTTCACCGCCGCGAGGATCGGCTTCGGGAAAAAGCAAACCAGGTCGTGGGCCTCCTCCAGCATGGACCGCAGGACCCTCACCTTCTCCATCGGGAGGGCCTTGCGCTCCTTGAGGTCGGCCCCCACGCAGAAGGCCCGATCGCAGGCGCTCCGCAGGACCGCCGCCCACACGTCCTCCTCCCGGGGGAGACGGCGAAACAGGTCGATGAGCCCCTCCGCCATCTCCCAGTTGACAGCGTTCAGCGCCTCCGGGCGGTTCAGGGTGACATAGGCCACGTGCTCCCGGACTTCGACTTCCAGGCCGCTCACTGGGGTGGGTCTTCCTCTCTCAGGGCCGGCGGCCCCCCCGGGAAGCGCGTGAGGTATCTGCCCCGCCGGGCCGTTTCGCAGATGACCCCGTCTTCTTGGACGACCTCGCCGCCGGCGACCGTGACGACCGGCCAGCCGCGGCTCACGAATCCTTCGTAGGGCGAATAGTCGGCGTGGGAGTTCAGGCGCTCGGCCGTGACGCGCACCTCTTTCTCCAGGTCCAGGACCACGAGGTCCGCGTCCGCCCCGACATGGACGAGTCCTTTGCGGGGATAGAGCCCGTAGGTCCGCGCGGTGTTGTAGGAAGTCACCTCAGCGAGGCGCGGCAAAGACAGGCGTCCTTTCGCGACCCCTTCCGTCAGCAGGATGGGCATCGTCATCCCGACGCCGGGAAGGCCGGGACGGGCGGTCCAGACATCGAGCCCCTTGACCTCCAGGAGGAAGTCGCAATGGTCCGAGCCCACGAAGTCGATGCCGCCCGCGCAGAGGGCCTCCCACAGCCCCTCCACGTCCTCCCGCTCCCGGAGCGGCGGGTTGACCTTCCCCCGGCCGTCGGCGAAGCGGTCCTTGGTGAGGCAGAGGTAGTGGCCGCAGGTCTCGACCGCCACGCCCCCGTCTTGCCCTCGCCGCCTCTCGCGGCGGCGCTCGATGAGGGGGACCGCCGAGGCGATGCTGAGGTGCGGGATGACGAGGGGGACGCCCAGATGCTCGGCGAAGAGCAGTGCCCGCTGGACGCCGTCTTCCTCCGCCAGGCGGGGGCGGGAGTCGCTCCAGGCGGCGCCGTCCGTCCGCCCCGCCGCCTCCAGCTCCTCCCGGACGACCTCGATCACGTCCATGTTTTCCGGGTGGATCACGGCCCGGGCCCCGGGGATCCGGGAGACCTCCCGGAGTCCCCGGTACAGGAAGCCGTCGCCCACGCCCTGCAGGTAGGTGGCGTCCTTTCCCTTGTAGGCCATGAAGAACTTGAAGGAGGAGATGCCGAACTCCCGGGCGCAGGCGGGGATCTCCGACAGGTGCTCCTCGCTCATGACGACGGCGTGGATGCCCATGTCGATCAGGCTTTCGGTCTCGATCTCCCGGATGCGCCGGGGGAGGACCCCGCGGTTGGAGCCCGGCTCGATGAGGAAGATGAGGACCGTCGTCACGCCCCCCGTGACGGCGGCCCTGGATTCCGAGCGGCAGTCGGCGGCGAAGTCCTGGCCGTAGCGCCCCATGTGGACATGGGCGTCGATCATCCCGGGCAGGATGAACCGGCCCCGGCAGTCCAGGCGCCTGCGCGCCCGAAGCCCCCGGCCGTCCGCGAGGAGGGCGGCGATCCGCCCGTCCCGGACGGCCACGTCTTCCCGGTACACGCCGCCCGGCCGGACGGTTTTCCCTCCTTCCAGGATCAGGTCGAACTCGGGGGCCGGGCTCACAGGACGCCCTCCCGGCGGAGCTCCGCCACCTCCTCGGCCGAGCGGCCCAGGAGGCCCGTCAAGATCTCCTCGGTGTGCTCCCCGAGCGCCGGCGGAATGGAGCGGATCCGCGTCGGGGTCTCGGAGAACTTGTACGGCCAGTCGATGGCGTGGAGGGCTCCAATCTCCGGGTGGGGGATCTCCTTCACGACTTCCCGGGCCAGCGTCTGGGGGTGAGAGAAGACCTGGTCCAGGGTGTGGATGGGGCCGCACGGGACGCCCGCCTCCTCGAACTCCGCGAGCCATTCGTCCCGGGGACGCTTCCGCAGGCATTCCACCAGGAGGGGCTCCAGCTCCTTTCGGTTCTCGACGCGCTTTCGCGTCGTGTTGAACCGGTCGTTGTCGATGAGGTCTTCCCGCCCCACGACCCGGCAGAAGGCGGGCCAGTGGGCGTCGCTGGCGATGATCATGAGGTAGGAGCCGTCCTTTGTCAGGTAGGCGGAGGAGGGGACCCGCTGGGGGTCGCCGCTGCCCCAGCGCTGCGGCACCTTGCCCTCGTGGAGGCACTCGAAGGCCTTCACCGCCAGGAGGGAGATCTGGCTGTCCAGCATGGAGATGTCGATGTGCTGGCCGCGCGGCCCGTCCCCGCCGGCCCGCTCCCGGCGCAGGAGCGCGGACACGATGGCGAAGGCGCTGAAGAGGGCGCCCGCCAGGTCGGCGGTGGCGACGCCCACGCGGACGGGCGGGCGGTCCGGCTCTCCGGTGAGGCTCATGATCCCCGACATGGCCTGAAGCACGGGGTCGTAGCCCCTGCGGTCGCGGAAGGGTCCGGTGTGGCCGAAGGCGGAGATGGAGCAGTAGATGAGGTCCGGGTTCAGCCGCGAGACGGACGGGTAGTCGATCCCCAGGCGCCCGGTCACGCCCGGCGTGAAGTTTTCCAGCAGAACGTCGCACTTCCGGATGAGGTCCAGGGCGAGGGCCTTCCCCCGGGGGTCCTTGAGGTTGAGCGTCAGGGATTTTTTGGAGCGGTTGAAGCTCATGAAGTAGCCGCTCTGTTCCTTGTAAAAGGGCGGCCACAGGCGGGTCTCGTCGCCCCGGCCGGGCTCCTCGACCTTGATGACCTCGGCCCCGAGTTCGGCCAGCATCATGGAGCAGTAGGGGCCGGCCCAGACCCTCGAGAAATCCGCGACGCGGATGCCCGCCAGGATGTCCTTCATCTTCCGCTCACGAGCCTGCCCAGGAGGCGCGGTTCTTGAGGACCTCGTCGGCGATCATGTTCCGGTGAAGCTGCGGGGGGCCGCTCCCCAGGACGATGCCCCGGGCGTCGCGCAGGAACCGCTCGACCGGGAACTCCTTGTTGTATCCCCACCCGCCGTGGATCTGCAAGGCCCAGTCGGTCACCCGCAGGGCCACCTCGTTGGCGAAGAGCTTCGCCACGGAGGACTCGAACCGGGAGGGGAATCCCTCGGCCCCGTTCACCGCCGCGCGGTAGGTCAGGAGCCGGGCGGCGTCGATCTGCATCGCCATGTCGGAGATCATCCACCGGATCCCCTGGAAGTCGGAGATGGGGTGGCCGTAGGGGCTGCGGACCTTCGCGTATTCCACGGCCGCGTCGAAGGCCCCCTGGGCGATCCCCACCGAGATGGCGGCGTTCAGGCAGCGCTGCCCGTTGAAGGCGGTCATGATCTTGCGGAACCCGCCCTCCCCGACCAGCACGTGCTCCTCGCCGAGGGGGCAGTCGTCGAAGATGACCTCCCGCGAGGGGCAGCCCCGGAAGCCGAGGGTCTCCTCCGCCTTGCCGAAGGACAGGCCGGGGGTCCCCGCCTCCACGATCACGGCCCCGATCCCGTCGATGCCGGGGACGCCGTTGAACCGGGTGAACACCACGTACAGGCCGCACTCCCCGGCCCGGCTGGTCATGGCCTTGCGGCCCCGGAGGCGATAGCCGTCTTGCGTCCGGGCGGCGTTGGTCTGGATGCGCGTCGTGGCCGAGCCGGCCTCGGGCTCGGTGATGGAGATGCCGGTGAGGGTCTCGCCCCGGGCGATGCCTGGAAGGTATTTTCCCCTTTGGGTGTCCGTCCCGTAGTGGCTGATGAGCTGGGCGCAGATGCCGACCTCGGCCATCAGGACCATCGCCGTGCTCGGGCAGACCCGGGCGATCTCCTCGCAGACCAGCGCCGCCTCAACGCCGCCCAGGCCCATCCCGCCGTACTTCTCCGGGACGGTGAGGCCCATGATCCCCAGCTCCGCCAGGCGGCGGACGATATCCCAGGGGATGGCCAGGCGCTCGCCCGTCTCGGCCGCCTTGGGTTTCAGCTCCTTGTCCGCGAACTCGGCGACCATTTTCCGCAGAAGACGTTGGGATTCGGTCAGGTGGAACTCCATGAAACCCTCGCGCATTCGCCCGGGCCCGCCCCGAGACGTGTTCCTTCCGGCGTTCGGCTCGCGGCGGCCCGGTTGGGTGAACCTTTCCTGCGGCGTCCGGGATGGGCAAGACCCGCAAGAGTGAAAACGGCGCGTGGCGCCCGCCGACGAGGGGGTCGGGTCGCACTCCCCAGGGCTCCTAAGGTCAGCGGACCGGACGGAGCGACGAAGCCCTCTCCTGCATCCGGCGGAGGAAATTCTCCTTGTTCTTGTTCAAATGGCGGCGCAGGGCCGCCCGCGCCCGGACGGCGTCGCAGGCCTCCAGGGCGGCCAGCAGGGCCTCGTGCTCCGCCAGGGCCGGCTGGCCCCGTTCCGGCGAGAGCCCCTGGACGCGCCGCTTCAGGTTCATCCGATCGAACACCTGCCCCAGCATCTCGGTCAAGGTCCGGTTGCCGGAGACCTTCGCCAAGGCCAGGTGAAATTCCCGGTCGCATCGGAGGCGATCGGAATCGCTGTTTTTGGCGACGGCCTTCCGGTAAGCGTCCTGCCGGGTCCGGAGGGCCCGGAGGACGCCCTCATTCCACCTTTCGAGGACGCGCCCCAGGGCGTGGACCTCCAGGGCCTCGCGGATCTCCAGAAGGTCTTCCACCTCCCGCCGGGTGAAATCCGAGACGAAGTAGCCCCGGTTTTGAACGTGCTGGACGTAGCCCTCCTGGGAGAGATGGTTGAGGGCCTCGCGCAGGGGGGTGCTGCTGACGCCCAGGCGCCGGGCCAGGGCCTGGTGCGAGAGCTTGAACCCCGGAGGCAGCTCCGAGGAGAGGATGGCCTCCCGGAGCTGGGTGTACACCTGCTGGCTCAGGTCTCCGGTTCTGGGCGGCATCCGGCGCCTCCCCCTGAAAGTTTATAAATTATTTTGCAAAGATTTCCTCCGGTGTCAAGGGGGGTCAAGGCGCGGCCCGAAGGCGGGCGGGGCGCGCGCTGTCTCGACCACTCGCGGCGGCCTGGTTTTGTAGGGGCGCAGATCGCTGCGCCCGGTTCGCCGCCGCAAAAGACATGTAGGGGCGGCTTAAGGTCTGCGACCTCAAGCTGCGCCCCTACAAGACCCCACGCTACACGGCCTGCCAGAGTGGAGATGCTCCGACGAGGGCCCCTGGAAAATGAGGGAGGTTAGGGGCCGGGTTCTTCGGCCCTGGGCCTTTTCCGCACCTGCTCCGCGTGGCCCGTGGGCGGGGCGAAGACGCCGAGGAACTTCGCCGTCCCCTTGCCGGCGTTCACGTGCCGGTGCTCGATACCGGCCGGGATCCAAAAGACGGTCCCGGCGGCCGCCCGGTGGAGGGAGTCCCGCGTCTCCACGCCCGCGACGCCCTCCAGGGCGATGAGGACCTCGGGGTGGGGCCGCGCGTGGAACTCGGAGGACGCGCCCGGCGGGAGCTCGACGTGATAGAGCTCAAGCCCCGGGTGGCCCGTGGCGGGGTCGAGGAAGACGCGCGTCCGGCGGCCGCCGGCGCCCAGGTAGCAGGGGACGTCCTCGGGGCGGATCGCCCGCACGCCGCTCACGTCCGGTCCCCTCGGAAAGGCCCGCCCAGGGACCGGGGGATGAACCGGCCTTCTCCCGGCTTGGCCGTCACCTCGCCCCCCTCCATGACCACCTTTCCCCGGAGGACAGTCAGGACGGGCCATCCCTTCAGGCGCGTCCCGTCGTAGGGGCTGTAGTCCGATCCCTGGTGGAGGTTCTTCTTCGCGTCGACGACCCGGGCCTCCTCCAGGTCCACCAGGACGATGTCGGCGTCCAATCCGGCCTCCAAGGCCCCCTTCTTCGGATACAGGCCGAAGATGCGGGCCGGCTGGAGCGAGGTGACCTCCACCAAGCGCTCCAGGGAAAGCCGCCTCTGGTTCACCCCTTCGCTTAAAAGGACCGGGAGAGAGGTCTCGATCCCCGGCATCCCGACGATGGCCGACCACAGGTCCTCTTTGTGCCGGAGCGAGGTGGGGGCGTGGTCGGAACCGATGGTCGAGAGCGCGCCCTCCGCCAGGCCGGCCCAGAGCGCCTGGGAGTCGGCCGACTCCCGAAGGGGAGGGTTGATCTTTCCGATGACCGGGTCGAAGTCCCTGGTCAGGGTCAGGTACTGGGGACACGTCTCCCCGAGGACCCGTCTGCCCCGCGCGCGGGCCTCCCGGACGATGTCCACCCCCTCTTTGATGGTGATGTGCACGATGTACAGCGGGCAGCGGGCGGCGTCGGCGAGGAGGATGGCGCGGTTCATGGCCTCCTCCTCGCAGAAAGGCGGGCGGGTCTCCGTCCACGCCACGTCCTTGCGGCCGCTCGCCCGGAGCTCCTCTTTGAGGGCGAAGAAGACCTCGATGTTCTCCGCGTGGACCATGGCGATGGCGCCGGGGCCGAGGCGTCCCACCTCGCGGAAGCCCCGGAAGAGCTGGCCGTCGTCGATCCCCTGGAGGGGGGGCTTGGCCTCGGCGCCCCGGTACGACATCCAGAACTTGAAGGAGGTGATCCCCCGGCGGGCCAGCTCGGGGATCTCCCCGACGTGCTGCTCGCTCACGATGCCGCCGTGGAAGGCCCCGTCCGAGCGGGCGTTGGCGTTGAAGAGGTCCTTCATCTCGGCGAAGTGCGCGAGCAGGCTTCCCGTGGAGAGGATGAAGTGGATGAGCGTCGTCGTCCCGCCGGCCAGGGCCGCCCGGGTGGAGGTGCGGATGGCCTCGTCCATGGGCCAGTCGGGCCAGTGCATGTGGACGTGGGGGTCGATCCGGCCCGGAAGGACGTACTTGCCCCGCGCGTCGATCTCCCGGGCGCCCGAGAGGGGCTCCCCGGGAGAGGCGACGGCGGCGATCTTCTCCCCCCGGACGGCGAGGTTGCCCTCCGTCCGCCCCCAGGGGTGGACCAGGGTGCCGCCCTTGATGACCAGGTCGTAGCGCACGGCCTTCTCCCCCTTACGGCCGCAGGGCCGGAATGACCTCCCGGCCGAACAGGCGCACGCTCTCCAGCTCCCGGTTGAAGGGGAGGTGCTTGACGATGAAGTGGTTAACGCCGATGTCGAGGTAGCGGCGCAGGCGGGCGACGATCTCCTCCGGCGTCCCGATGAGGGTCTTCTCCGCCACGACCTCCAGGGGGGCGTCCATGTCGTGGTGGATGCGGAAGTAGGGCGCCACGCGCTCGAGCTCCCGGCGGGTGAGGGCCTTGTCGCGGGTGCAGCACCCGTAGAACCCGACCCCCCAGCGGAGGGCCGCGGGGTCCCGGCCCAGTTGGGAGGCGCGGGCCTGGATGGCGGCCATTCCCTCTTTCATCTGCTCGATCCGGCCGCCCCAGGGCATCCAGCCGTCCGTGTGGCGCGCCACCCGCTCGAGGGTCTTGCCCACGTCGCCGCCTGAGACGATGGGGGGCCCGCCGGGCGTGTAGGGCTTGGGCTCAAAGGCGACCTTCTCGAAGCGGTAGTGCTTGCCGGAGTAGGAGACCTCCTCCTGCGTGAAGAGGGCCTTCACGATCTCCAGTTCCTCGTTCACCATGCCCCCGCGCTTCTCGTAGGACACGCCGCAGGCGTCGAACTCGGGCCGGTACCCCCCGACGCCGAAGCCCACGATGAGCCGCCCCCGGGTCGCGTGATCGAGGGTGGAAAGGAGGCTTGCCAGATGGATGGGGTGGCGCATCGGAAAGAGGAGGACCGAGGTCCCCAGGATGACCCGCTCGGTGATGGAGCTGAGAGCCGAGAGGACCATCGTGGCCTCGAAGATGCCTTTCGTCCCGAAGGGGACGGCGAGGCCGGGGGGGGCGAGAAGGTGGTCGGCCACCCAGACGGAGTCAAACCCCAGGCCCTCGGCCTCCCGGGTCAGAACGCGCAGGTGGTCGAACGAAACGACCGGGTAGCCGTCGTTGGGCAGGAGGAGTCCGAAGTGGAGCGTCGCGTTTTTCGTCACAGTTGCTTCCTCCGCGGTTTCGGCAGGTCGCCCTTACCGGCTCTTGCCTGGGATCGCTTCCGACGTCCTCGCCGTGATGAGACGGTACAGCTCGGGCCGGCGCTCCTCGAAGTAGGGAAGGGTGCGCCGGGCCTCGGCGACCTGGGCGAGGTCCAGGGTCGCGCGAAGAAGGGCCGGGACGTCGGGCGGGGCCTCGGCCGCGAGGCCCCCGAAGGGATCGACGACGCAGCTCCGCCCGAAGAACCACGTCCTCACGTCCCCCAGTTCCTCCACGCCCGCCTTGTTGCAGGCCGCGACGAAATAGAGGTTTTCGAGGGCCCGGGTGCGAAGCTCCACGTGGAACATCTCCTCGGCCGTGGCCGACGGGGAGGGCGCCCAGGCGGGGACGTCCGCCACCATGAAGACGAGCTCGGCCCCCTGGAGGGAGAGCACCCGCCACCCTTCCGGAAACCTCCGGTCGTAGCAGACGAGGAGACCCACGCGGGCCTTGGGCGTGTCAAAGACCGGGAACCCCTCGCCCGCTGCGAAGAACCGATGCTCGTCCACGCCGGTCTTGGGGGTCGCCGCCAGGTGGGCCTTGGCGAACCGAAGGGTGGTCTTGCCGCCGGGGAGCGTCCCCCGGACGGGCCTTCCGTCCGGGCCGAAGAGGACGACGCTGTTCAGGCGCTCCCCCGCCTCCGGCAGAAGCTCGTAAAAGGGGTACACGATGTGGCAGCGGAACCGCCGCGCCCGCTCGCCCACCTCGGCGAGGGCCTCCGCGTCCAGGGGGATCGCCCACGGGCGGTGGTCCACGGCGGGGTTCCGGGGGAAATAGGGGGTGGTCGAGAGCTCGTTGAGGCAGATAAAGTCGGGCGAGCCGGCCCCGGCCTCCTCAATCAGGCGGAGGTTCTCTTCCAGGTTGGCGCCCAGGTCTTCTCCGGCGGGGCCTCTCTGGATGAGGGTGAGTCGCAGGATGCGGTCTTGAGTCAAATCGCTTGCGCCCGAATGGATGATGGTTCTGCCCTGCCGGGGGCGGCCTTCCGTCGCGCCCGACGCTCTCCCGCACAACGCCGCTTGCGGCCGAAAGCCGGTCGTCTCGCGGAGGCGGCCTCTTTCGAACGGTCTCCTTAAACGCTAGCAAATCGGGGAAAAGGGTGTCAAGGAACCAAGCCCCCTGAGAGTGAACCCCGGTTCTGGTCCGGTAAGGGAGAGGCCGGGCAGAGGGGATGGGAGGGCTGCGATTTCCGCCGGTGGACCGGGCGTCTTGCCCGCCGCCGGTATTCGTAGGGGCGCACGGAGGTCGCGGACCTCAAGCCGTGCGCCCCTACAGCCTGTCTTCATAGGCGCGGCCCCACCCAGCTTGTGCTCATCTGCCATCCGAGCGAAACGACGGGGGATCACGCGCCGTCCCTCTTGTTGACGGGGTCGAGGGAATCTTGTTACTGTGAACGCCGCTCCACGCTGTCTTGCTGACTTCGTACTGCTGAGAGCAGACCTCTGAGAGCGAGCCTCGCGTTTCGCCGCTTCGGCTTCCGGGGGAGGCGGCCGGGCGCCCGATCCGAAGAAAAGGGCGATTCCCGTTCGCCCGGGATGAAGCGGGCGAGAGGAGTTTCGCGCGCTGCGGGGAAAGGTCCTCGGGCATTCTGTCCGGTTGATGGCCGGTTCATGGGAGGTCCTGATGGCGGCGAACATCATTGACCTGAGCCTCATCCTGGAAGAGGGGATCCTCATGCCGATGCACACGGGAAAAGGGCCGCCCTTCCAGCTGGAGATCACGAAGACTCATGACTCTCACGGTGTGCGGGGCACGGTGGTGAGCATGTACCTCCACGTGGGAACCCACATCGACGCCCCCCTCCACTTCATCCGCGGGGGAGACAGCATCGACCGTCTGGCCCTGGACCGGCTCGTGGGAGACGCCATCGTCCTGGACCTGCGGCACAAGCGGGACCGGACGCCCATCGACCGCTCCGACCTGGAGGGGGCCTCGGAAGACCTCCGCCGGAAGGGCGTCGTGGCCCGGCGGGGCGACCGGGTGATCCTATGCACGGGCCACCACGAAAGGCACTGGGGGGGGCTCTCCTACTGGAAGCAGTCCCCGTACCTCACGGAGGAGGCGGCCCAGTGGATCGTCGATCAGGGATTCGCGGCGGCCGGGTACGACTTCATTCAGGAGATCCCGAAAGATCTGCAAAAGCCCGGCCCCCCTGGCCCCATTCACCGCAAGATCCTGGGAAATTCCATTTATAATATCGAGTACCTCACGGGTCTGGATCGGATCGTCGGGAGGAAGGTGTGGCTCGCGGCGGCGCCGATCCTGATCAAGGGGGTGGAGGGGGCTCCCGCGCGGGTGTTCGCCGTTGTGGAGGAGTGACCCCAGAGACTCAAGAACCCGCTTCCCGCGGAGGCCTGCTACACGAACGAGTTTGTCGCGGGAGACATCATGTAATCTCCGCAAAGACGTCCAGCCGCGCGTCGAAGAGAGAAGACATGCCCGGCCGGAAAAAGGCAGGTTCGCACCATATCCATCCTCAAAATGTCACGGCAAGAATCTCCTGAAGAGTTCGGACATGATGTGATGCGGCTTCTCAGAAGGGTGAAGAGCCTGAGATTTGAAAAAATGAGCGTTACAAGGGGGCGGGCCGAGCTGTCGGCGGGGCTGCGCCGCCTGGAGGATCCACCCGATGACCTTTGACGACCCGAGAGAGTTTCTGGCCCGCCTGGAAGAGGAGGGGGACCTCGTCCGGATTTCCACTCCCGTCGAACCCCGCTTCGAGATCGCCGCCTACATCCGGAAGACGTCCGACCAGCAGGGGCCGGCCCTCCTGTTCGAGAAGGTCAAAGGGCACGACATGCCGGTCGTGGGGGGCCTTTTCGCAACGCGGCGCAGGGTCCTTCGGGCCCTTGGGTACAAACCGGATGAGGTCTTCGAGCGCTTCCTCGAAGCGACTGACCACCCCCTCGATCCGGTCCGGGTCGAGGGGGGTCCCTGCCAGGAAATCGTCCTCCTGGGGGAGGAGGTCGATCTGACCCGGTTGCCCATCCCGACCTATTGCCTCCAGGACGGGGGGGCCTTCATCACCCACGGGGTCGAGATCACCCGCGACGCGGAAACCGGTGTCAGGAACGCCGGCATCTACCGGATGCAGCTGAAGGGCCGCAACCGGCTCGGGATCTTCTCCAACGTGCACCAGCACTGCGGCCTCCAGTTCTCGATGGCGGAGAGAAGGGGAGAGCCCCTGGAGATTGCGGTGGCCCTGGGCGTGGACCCGGTGGTCATGCTGGCCACCCAGGTCAAGGCGCCGTACGGGGTGAACGAGCTGGCGGTCGCCGGGGGCCTGCGGGGGGAGCCCGTCCGGGTCGTGAAGTGCCGGACGGTGAACCTGGAGGTTCCGGCCACGAGCGAGATCGTCATCGAGGGCCGGCTGCTGCCGAATTACCGGGAGGAGGAGGGCCCCTTCGGGGAGTTCTCGGGGTACTACGGTCCCGGGGCCAAAAGACCCGTCATGGAGGTGAGCGCCGTCACGCACCGGCGCTCCCCTATCTTCCACGCGGGCCTCACCGGCATGCCCATGACGGAAAACCATTTCCTCAAGCAGCTCCCCAACGAGGTCACCGTCTACCGGGAGCTCAAGGCCAAGTTCCCGGAAGTGAAGGCCGTCCACTACCCGGCCTCCGGCTGCAGCGAATACGCCTGCTACATCTCCATGACCCCGCGTTACAAGGGGCAGGCCCGCAACGTCATCCTGGCGGCCTTGGGGAGCGCCAAGCGGCCCAAGCTGGTGGTCGCGGTGGAGGAGGACGTGGACATCTACGACGACGTCAAGGTCCTGTGGGCCATCTGCACCCGTGTGCAGCCGGACCGGGATGTCATCATCGTGCCCGCCGTCGGGTCCGCCCCCCTGGACCCCTCGACGCCCGAGCCGAGCCTCTCGGCCGTGATGGGGATCGACGCCACGCGCCCGTTCGGGCAACCTTACACGGAGGTGCCGGTAGTCCCCGGCGTGGAGAAGGTGCCCGACCTTCTGGCGCTGGTCCGCAACCAAGGCGGCGTGGCGGCCCGGTGAAGGCCGGGCGAAACGGCGACACTCCTGCCGCGCACCCTGCAACTCGGCGCGAAGCGCGGATCGCTCCAGGGGGGAGGCCGCCGCAGACATCCGAAGCGGAGGTGTGCGATGGACAAGTTGCGGGTGGTCGGCAGGCCCGTCCCCCAGATCAACGCACCCGAAAAAGTCAAAGGGCTCGCCCGGTACGTGGGGGACCTCCAGTTGCCCCGGATGCTCCACGGCAAGGTCCTCAGGAGCCCGCACGCCCACGCCCGCGTTCTGCGCATCCGGACGGAACGGGCGGCGCGAGTCCCCGGAGTGGCGGCCGTCGTCACGGCCGATGACACGCCGAAGATCCCCTGGGGGGTGGTGAAGAGGGACCAGCAGGTCCTGGCCGTGGAGAAGGTCCGCCATGTGGGAGAGGAGGTGGCGGCGGTCGCGGCCCAGAGCGAGGAGGCCGCCCGGGAGGCCCTCGAGCGGATCGAGGTGGACTACGAGGTCCTCCCCGCGGTCTTCGACCCCGAAGAGGCGATGGCCCCCGGGGCCCCGGAGGTCCATAGAGGGACTGGGAACATCGCCCGGGAAATGCACATCCACCGCGGGGACGTGGAGCGGGGCTTCGCGGAGTCGGCCGTCATCCACGAGGAGACCTACACGACGCCCCACCAGTTTCAGACCTATCTGGAACCCCTCGGGGCCCTGGCTGACATCGACGGGCAGGGAAATCTCACCCTCTACGTCCCGGCGCAGTCCATCTACTTCACGCGGCGGCTGGTCGCGGAGGCCTTGCGCCTCCCTTCTTCGAAGGTCCGGGTGGTTCAGACCTGCGTCGGGGGGGCCTTCGGCGGGAAGCTCGGCGAGGACCCGATCCCGCACATCGCCGCCGTCCTGGCCCAGAAGGCGGGCCGCCCCGTGCGCCTCCTCAACAGCCGGCTGGACGAGTTCCAGGGCTCCCGGCCCAGGATGCCGGTCAAGGTGTGCCTCAAGATGGGGGTTCGAAAGGACGGGACCCTCGCCGCCAAGGAGACCCGGATCATTGGGAACAACGGGGCGTACTCCTGCTTCTCTTACGAGGTTATCCAGGTCACGGCCACCCGGATGGACTCCCTCTACCGCCAGGAAAATCTCAGGACGGACGCCTATCTCGTGTACACCAACCTCATCCCGGCCGGCGCCTTCCGCGGCTTCGGCAATCCCCAAATGGCCTTCCCCCTGGAGTCCCATCTCGACGTCCTGGCCGAGAAGCTGGGGATGGACCCGGCGGAGCTGCGCCTGCGCAACGTCATCCGAAAAGGGGAGACCAGCATCCACGGCTGGGAGATGGGAAGCTGCGGAATCGAAGAGTGCATCGAGAAAGCGACCTCCGCCGTGGACTGGAAGCGGCTTCGGGCGGCTCCCAAGGGGGGGAGGGTCCGGACGGGGGTCGGGCTGGCGTGCGCCATCCACTCCACCTCCAACCGTCAGCTCTCCAACTGGGACGGCTCGACGGCGGTCGTCAAGGTCGCCGACGACGGCAAGGCGCAGGTCATCTGCGGGGAAGGGGACCTGGGCCAGGGCTCCCAGACGGTCGTCGCCCAGATAGCGGCGGAGGTGCTGGGGCTTGAGGTCGAGGACGTAAGGGTGTCCTCGGCCGATACGGACACCACGCCCCTCTGTTTCGGGGGCTACGGCAGCCGCCTGACCTTGATGGCCGGAAACGCCGTTCAGCGGGCGGCCGGGATGTGCCGGGACCGCCTGCTCCGCATCGCCGCGGACGAATGGGAGGTTTCCCCGGGGGACCTGGGCCTCGAGCGCGGGGTCATCTTCGTCAAGAGCGCGCCCGACAAGAAAATGACCCTGGGCGAGGCGGTCCGGGCCAATCTCCTTCGGCCGGGGGGAGACGTGGTCTACAGCCAGGCCACCTGGGACGCCCCGACGGAGATGCCGGACCCGGAGACCGGCTACGGCAAGTCGACCTCGGCCTGCTCCTTCGTCTGCGTGGCGGCCGTGGTGGAGGTGGACACCGAGACCGGGCAGGTCCGGCTGCAGCGCATGGTTGCGGCCGATGACCTCGGCCGGGCCATCAACCCGCTCACCGTCGAGGGACAGGTCCATGGGGAACTCGCCCAGGGGCTGGGGTTCGCACTGTTTGAGAACGCGGTCCTGGACAGCGGCCAGTTCGCCAACGGCAACCTGGCCGACTACACCGTGCCGAAGGCGGAGACGCTTCCGGACTTCACCTCCATCTTCGTCGAGTCCATCGACCCGAACGGCCCCTTCGGAGCGAAGGGATGTTCCGAGTGCGCGCTGGTCCCGTGCGGCGCTGTGATCGGCAACGCCGTCTACGATGCGGTGGGGGTGCGGCTGACCTCGCTGCCGATCCGGCCCGAGGCGGTCTTGAAGGCCCTCTCGGCGGGGAGACGTTGAAACCCCGGGGCGATGGGAAGAGGCGGCCGGCATCCGCTATCCCCTCGAACGGGAATGAATTTTGCTGTATATAATTTTGCCGCGGGGCGGGTTTCGGGGGGCAGGCCGCCTGCGAGGCTTGGAGACCACCTTCCGTGGGCCTCTCTCTCGTGCGAAACGAAAGCGCCCCTTGGGCGGGACCGCAATCTCAAGAGTGAGGGCAGCCTTTGGCCGATTGAACCGCCGGCCCTGGGAAACGGCAACCTTGCGATGAAAGGCGGATTTTTGGTTAAAATAAACAATCGGCGGAAAGATGAAAAAAGGGGAGGGCTTTCTTCGCCGGTTCGGAGAATCGTCGCCCAGTCCCTCCGGTCCTTCGAAAAGCCCTTCTGAAAGCCGCGCGCCTCGGCCCTCGGTGGGACGACCGGGATGTCCCGACCTCTTGACAAGAGCTTCGACCTCTCTTCGACCCTGACCCGGATCGTCGTCGAGAGCCTGCGCGTCGTGGACGCCGACCGCTGCGCCCTGCTCCTCCGCCACCCCGAAAAGGACGCCTTTCGCGTCGAGGCCTCCGTCGGATTTTCCCAGGGCTATCTGGACGCCGTTTCCAGGAAGTGGAAGGACCTTCCCCTCGGCCGTCTGCTCCGGGAACCCAGATTGTTTTATTCCCGCGACGCGAGGGCTGATCCGCTTTTCCAGGCCGTGAGACCCGAGATCGAGGCGGAGGGGTTCCGTTCCATTCTGATCGTCCCGCTGGTCTCCGGGGGCGCGGTCCTCGGGGGTCTCGGGCTTTATTTCAATGAGGTCCGGGAGCTTTCCGCCGAAGAGGAATCCCTCGTCCAGACCTTCGCCATCACGGCGGCCATCGCCGTCGAGAGCGCCCGGGCCTTCGAGGAGCTCCGCGTCCGGTCCAAGCGGCAGGAAGCCTTGCGGAAGGTCACGCGGGACATCACGGAGGACCTGGACCTGACCGCCCTCTTCTCCCGGATCTGTAAATCCGTCTGCGACCTGCTCCACCTGGAGTTCTCTCATCTCTTCATTCTCGATGAAAAGTCCTCGGTCTTCAGGCTTGCGGGCGAATTCGGCAAGAGGTTGGAGGGGGAAAGTGAGTACGCGGTGTTCCCCCAGGGGAAGGGGCTCCTGTCCCGGGTCGTGGCCCAGAGGAAGCCCGTGGTGGTCGCGGATGTGATGGAGGACCCGGACTGGGTCGGCCACGCCTGGGCCCGGAATGCGGGCGTCCGAAGCTTTCTGGGCATTCCCTTTCTCTGGCAGGACCGGGTGGTCGGCGTGCTGAGCTCTTTCTCCAGGCGGTTGCGGGAATTCCGGCCGGAGGAGATCGAGCTCGTGCGGGATTTTGCCGACCAGGCGGTGGTGGCCCTGAAAAACGCCCGGGCCTTCGAGCAGGTCAACCGCAAGTCCGCGCAGATCTCCAGACTCGTCGAGATCAACCGCAAGCTGACCTCCGCCGTCGAGCTGGATGAGATCCTCGACAGCATCCTGGAGGCGTCCAAGGATCTGGTGGGGGGCCGCTACGCCGTGGTCTGCCTCCATGACGAGGCCAAGGAGAGGATCGTTCCCCACGCCAAGAGTCTCGGGCGGTTCGCGCACGGCGTCGACTTCCCCATCCTGAAGGTCGGGGAGGGGCTCGCCGGGTGGGTGGCGAAGACGCGGGAGCCGCTGATCGTGCCCGAGGCGCAGAAAGACCCCCGGTGGGTGGTGGCCCTCTGGAATCATGACTTGGTGCTCGGCGCCTTCGCCGGGCTGCCGCTCATCTCCCGGGGCAAACTCCTGGGCGTGCTCGGCCTTTATGCCGACCAGGGGCAGGGACTGAGCGAGGAGGGATTCGAGGTCCTTATGTCCTTCGCCGACCAGGCGGCGGTGGCCATCGATAAGGCCCGGCTGTTCAGCGAGGCCCAGAGGCGGGCGACGACGCTGGAGGTGCTGGACGAGATCGCCAAGGCCATTGACTCCGCCCTGGACATGGATGAGCTCTTTCGCATCACGGTGGAGCAGGTCAAGCGGGTGATCCCCTGCAACCGATCGAGCCTCTATCGGGTCGATGCGGACAAGGCGGTCGCCTTCCCCGCCCTGTTCGTGGACGATGTCGAAGAGAGGGGACACGGTTTTCACGTGAAGGTGGATCTGCCGGGGACTTATTTCGAGAGGGTCCTCCAAACCCTCGAGCCCGTGTACCGGCCGGACACCCGGAAGGACCCGGACCCGCGGGCCCAGTCGCTGGCGGCGGAGGGCCTTTTGTCCATCGTGAACGTTCCCATCGTAAGCGAGGGCGAGGGAAAGTGTATCGGGTTGTTGAACGTCGGTTCCGTCCAGGTCAACGCGTTCACCCGTGAGCACATCGAGCTGCTGCAATCGGTGGCCGACCACCTCGTCCTCGCCATGAAGAACGCCGAGCTGTACGCGGAGACCCAGCGGCGGGCCACGAACCTTGAGGTTCTGGACGAGATCGCCAAGGCCGTCAACTCCACCTTGGAGCTGGACGCGCTGTTCAAGATCGCCGTGGAGCAGGTCAGGAGACTGGTCCCGTGCGAGGGCATCACCCTCTACGCCATCGACGAGCGCAGAAAGCTCATCCGCGACTTTTGGATCACGGACGACAAGAAAAAGCGGGAATCGTGGATCGCGCACCGGAGAGATTTGACCGGCAGCCAATATGAGCGGATCTTCGAGACCCGCGAGCCCCTCTATACGCCCGACGCCCGGGAGAGCCCGTACGAACGAATCCGGTCCCTGGCGGCGGAGGGCCTTTTGTCCATCGTGAACGTTCCCGTGCGGAGCGAGGGGGGGTGCATCGGGGCCCTGAACGTCGTTTCCGAGGAAGCCGACGCCTATTCGAGAGAAGACATCGGTCTGCTGGTTTCCGTCGCGGATCACCTGGCCACCGCCATGAAGAACGCCGAGCTGTACGCGGAGGCCCAGAAGCGCGCGACCAATCTCGAGGTCTTGGACAGGATTGCCAAGGCCATCAACTCCACCCTGGACTTGACCCAGTTGTTCCACGTCAGCGTGGAGCAAGTGAAGCGGGTCGTCCCCTGTTCCCGGTGCAGTCTGTACAACCTCAACGCGGAGAAAACGGCCATCTCCGATTACTGCCTGGACGAGGAGATGGAGGAAAGAGGGCGCTGGATTGAGGCGCGGCGGGCTCTGGCGGGCTCCCAATTCGAAGAGGTCCTCCGGACGAAAGAACCCCTCTACACCCCCGACACCGCAAAGAGTCCCTACGACCGGCTCCGCTCGGTGGCGGGGCTGAATTTGCGCTCCACCCTCAGTGTCCCGATCGTGATTGAAGGAGAATGCGTCGGTTTTCTGAACGTCGCCTCTCCGGAGGTCAACGCCTTCACCGAGGACCACATTCAGATGCTGCGCTCGGTCGCCAGCCACCTGGCCATCGCCATCCGGAACGCGGCGCTTTACGGCCAGATCCGGGAGGCCGGTGAGCGGCTGGACAACTTCGTCCGCAGCGCCACGGATGGGATCATCACGGCGGACCTGGAGGGGCGGATCACCTCTTGGAACCCGGCCGCCGAAGTGATATACGGCTACCCGGAAAAGGAGGTGCTCGGGCAGCCCTTCTACCGGGTGTTCCCGGATGACGCGGAGGAGGTCAGGGAGGTGAGACGCCGGGTGATGGCGGGAGAACCCGTCCCAACCGTCGAGACGGTTCGGCGGCGCAAGGACGGCGCCCCGGTGGAGGTCTCCCTTATGCTCTCGCGGATTGTGGACGCCAAAGGGCGGCCGGTGGGAGTGAGCGGGATCCAGCGGGACATCGGCGCCCAGAAGCGGGCGGAGGAGGCGCTGCGGAAGTCCGAGGAGAAGTACCGCACCCTGTTCGAGCGGGCCAGCGACGCCATCGAGATCGTGGACGAGGGAGGGCAGCTCATCGACTGCAACCGGCACATGTGCGAGCTGATGGGGTACACCCGGGAGGAGCTGCTGGGGATGCGGCTCAGAGACATCGTCGCCCCGGAGTACAAAGAGACCCTTCCCCTGCGCGTGGCTCGGCTGCTGGAGGGGAAAATCCTCACGCCCTACGACTCCGCCAACCTGACCAAGGACGGGTCGCGCGTGGACGTGGAGGTGAGCGCGGGGTTCATCGAGGTCGAGGGGAGGAAGCGGATCATCTTTTTCCTGCGGGACATCACCGAGCGCAAGCGGGCGCAGGCGATGCTCCTGCGCAGCGAGAAGCTGGCCGCTCTCGGACGCATGACGGCCGGCACCGCCCATGAGATCCTCAATCCGGCCAACATCATCGGCCTGCACGCCCAGGTGTTGGCGGAAGAAGCGGACCACCCGGCGGTCGTCCGGAAGTCGGCGGAGGCCATCTGCCGCAGCGTGGAGCGGATCGCCAAGATCTGCCGCTCCCTGCGCCGGTTTTCCCGGGGAGGACGGCCGTCCGTCACGCGGTTTGACGTGGGGGACCTCCTGCGGGAGTCCGTCTCCCTGGCGGAGCCCCAGTCCCGGTTGGAGGACGTGACGTTCGCCATCGACGTTTCCGCGGAGGCGCTCCCCCTGGAGGCGGACCGGGACCAGATCCTGCAGGTCCTGCTCAACCTCATCAGCAACGCGCGCGACGCCATGCCGAAGGGCGGCCGCATCACCCTTTCCGCGGAGGGGTTTCCGCACCGGGAGGGGCCTTGGGTCCGGATCGCCGTGAGGGACGAGGGCGCCGGGATCCCGCCCGAGCACCTCGGCCGCATCTTCGATCCCTTCTTCACCACCAAGGACGAGGACAAAGGGACGGGCCTCGGGCTGTCCATCGCCCACGGCATCGTTGAAGATCATGGCGGCCGGATTGACGTCCAGAGCCAGGCCGGGACAGGAACGGTGTTCCGCATCGAGCTGCCCGCCCGTCCGTCCGGAAACCCGAAGACACGTGAGGAGGCGCAACCCCTGGAGGTCAGCGGGCATTTCAGGCCTCCGAGGGGGTGACCGCTTCTCCCTAGGGATGGGAAGTGGACATTGGCCAAAATCCTTGTGGTGGACGACGAGGAATACTTCTGCCAGGTCCTGGCGAACGTTTTGAGGAAGCGCCACGAGGTCGATGTCGCCCTGAACATTGACGCGGCCGAGCGGTACTTCTCACACGCCTCTCCGGACTTGGTGCTTCTGGACGCCGTTTTGCGCGGGGAGAGTGGGATCGGCTATCTGAGGCGAATCATGATCCGGGATCCCAACCTGAAAGTGCTCGTCGTGACGGCTCGTTTGGATGAGGAGACGGAAGAGGAGGCCCTGCGGTCCGGCGCCGTTCAAGTGGTCCATAAGCCCATTCAGCTGCAAGCCTTCATCGCGACGATCTCGAAGCTGGTGGAAGGCGCCCAGGGGAACTCCGAGGGCCGCGCTTGAGAGAACCGGCCGTGTCTCGCGCGGGGGACGCTCCGCGGGTCCGAATCGGGCGCCGATCGCCCGCCGGCGGCGGGCGCGGGTCGGCCGAAGCCGAGAGAAAGGGGGCAGGCAATGGAAAAGCGATTTGCCAGGCGTTGGAGGAAAGGGGCGGTCGTCGCGGCGGCCTCGGCTTTGTTTCTCCTGTTTCCTTCCGTGTCTTCGCAGGGAGAGGATCTGGTCGTCCGCCGGGAGCTGCCGGTTTCGCTGGTGACGAAGATGCTCGAGGCGACCCTCGCCAAATGCCGCGCGGAGGGATGGACGGTTTCAGCGGCCATCGTGGACGCCTCGGGGGTCCTCCAGGGCCTGCTGCGCATGGACCGGGCGGGCCCCCACACGGTTGAGGCGAGCACCATGAAGGCCTTCGGGGCGGCCTCGTTCAGGCGTTCCACGGCGGTCCTGCAGAAAATGACCAAGCCCCCCGAGGGGGGCGCCTGGGGTCTTCAGTTCGTCCGGGGGGCCCTGTTTTCCACGGGCGGGTTGCCCCTCGTGGTGGACCGCGAGGTCGTCGGCGGGATCGGCGTGGGAGGGGCGCCGGGAGGGGACAAGG
>JACPRG010000121.1 GCA_016190025.1 Candidatus Tectimicrobiota bacterium | reverse complement strand
GTTGTCCTGGCAGTTGGGCCGCCCTTTCTCGCCCGTCAAGACCTCAAAGAGCCGCTCGTTGCACCGGGAATAGAGCAGGTCGTGCGACCTGGCCCCGTGTGGGAGCGGCTTGTGCTCCACCGTATCGGCGATGAGGGTGAACATGGGGCGCATCTTGGGGGGCGTGCTCCAAAGCTGGTGGCCGACCGTGAGGTGCCCCCCCTGGAGGAGGCGGGTCCGCCCGGACCAGAACATCTCGCGGGGATTGTCCTGGGAGAAGGCGTTGAAATCGGCGACCTGTGGCCCTTCGACATCGATGACCCGCAGGACCTGCCCCTTCCTCACGACAAAGGCCTCGCCAGTCTCCTTCGGGATCACAAAGTCCTGGACCTTCTTCCGGGTCGAGGGGTCCTCCACAAGCCGTTTGTGGTATCTCTGCCTCTCGGGGTCCAACTTCGGGAGCGAGTAAACCACTTTCTCACTCATTCACCGGTTCCTCTTCCTGAGAGAAGGCCGAGCGCAGCCGCCCCCCTGCCTCGGACAGATCAGCCCGCCTCACGACCCGACACCGAAAATCAACTGGGAACTAATTGCAGATTACTGGAATCATCCCGCGCCGTCAACAGATGCGGGCGTCGCGATGACCTGTGGTTGAGCTTTTGGGCAAGGCCGGGCTTCAAAGGAAGCCTCCGGGCAAGGTCAATCCCTCCGGGCCAGGGCGATGAGGGAGGCGCCGAAGGGCAGGCCGGCCCTCTTGAGCCAGCGGGCCTCCAGGCCGGCGAGGGCGATGAGCAGACGGTTCATCGGGTCCGGGACCGGGAAGAAGTCGTCCCCCAGCCCGCTCCCGTCGTCCCCGGTGTCGGACGACCCTCGGCGGCGCAGGGGCCGCAGGGCTGCCATCACGGGATAGAGGAACGCGAAGGTGTAGCTGACCCGCTCGACGCGGAAGCCGGCCTCGCGCAGCCTGTCGCGGAGCTCCCTTTTCCGGTAGCGCCGCTGGTGGTGGCAGAGCTCGTCGTGGCGGCCCCAGAGATGCGGGTGCGCCGGGGTCGTGAGGATGAGCCGCCCGAGGGGCCTGAGCACCCTCCGCCACTCGGCGAGGGCCTGGCGGTCGTCGGGCAGGTGTTCCAGGACCTCGGAGGCCACCAGGGTGTCGAAGGACCCCTCCCGAAAGGGCAGATCCAGGACGGAGGCCCGCGCGAGCCCGGCGGAGGGGACACGGCGCCTGGAGTGGGCGAGGGCGACGCGGGAGAGATCGATCCCGAAAAGGGAGTCGGCCCGCCGGGCGATCTGCTCGAAAAGGGCCCCCGTGCCGCAGCCCAGGTCGAGGGCGCGTCCGCAGGAGCCGGCCCACTCGCGGACCAGGCGGTTTTTCCCCACGTACCACCAGTAGCGGTCTTCGAGGTCGGCGAACTTCTGCTCCAGTCGCGGGTCCATGACGCTCGGCTCGGCCCCGTCGGGCCAAATGCCCCGGGCGCTTCCGCGCCGGACTTGCCTTTGTCGCCCGGGGTCCCTAGATAGGCGATTCTCGTTCCCTTCTGGCCCCATGTCCAGAGGGAGCCGGCCCGCCGAAGCCCGGCGCTCAAATCGCGGCTGCACCGAAACATCAAACCGACCCGCGACCGTCCGTTTCGTTCTCTTGTCTCCCGGCGGCGGAGTGGGGTAGTGTAATAACCTGTTTTCGTGTGCCTTCGCGGCGATGGGACGGCGGTTAGAAAATGTGCGGGATTTGCGGGAAGCTGGTCTTCGGGCGCAGCGCGGAAGAGGTCACCCAGCCTCTCCTGGAGGCCATGAGCGGATGCATGGCTCACCGGGGGCCGGACGGCGACGGGGTGCTCGTCCGGCGCTACCCGGGGCTGTCCGTCGGCCTGGGACACCGGCGCCTCAGCATCATCGACCTGAGCGAGGCGGGAAGCCAGCCCATGCCCAACGAGGACGGAACGGTCTGGGTGCTGTTCAACGGCGAGATCTACAACTTTCAGGAGCTCAGGCCCGGCCTCGAGGCGAAGGGACACCGTTTCCGGTCGCGCACCGACACGGAGGTGATCGTCCACCTGTACGAAGAATGCGGCGAGTCCTTCGTGGAACACCTGAGAGGCATGTTCGCCGTCGCCGTCTGGGACGAGCCGCGCGGGCGGCTCGTCCTGGCCAGGGACCGCCTGGGACAAAAACCCCTCTTTTACTCGGAGTCGGGCGGCCGCTTCTGGTTCGCCTCCGAGCTGAACGCCCTCCTCGAAGACCCGGACCTGGACCGGGAGCTGAATCTGGGCGCGGTGGCGGATTTTCTGACGGTGGCCTACATCCCCGCCCCCGCTTCCATCTTCCGGTCCGTCCGCAAGCTTCCCCCGGCGCACCTCCTCCTCTGGGAGAAGGGGCGGTGCCGCATCGAGCGGTACTGGTCCGTCCGGCGGGAGCCCAAGTGGATCGCCCCCGAGGAGGAATACGCCGAGGGCATCCGGGAGCGGGTCGAGGAGTGCACGAGGCTCCGCCTGATTAGCGACGTCCCGCTCGGGGCCCTGCTCAGCGGGGGGATCGACTCCAGCGTGGTGGTCGCCACCATGGCCCGCCTGATGGACGCCCCCGTGAAGACGTTCTCCATCGGCTTCGAGGTGGAGGTCTTCAACGAGCTCCAGTTCGCCCGGGAGGTCGCCCGGCGGTTCGGCACGGACCACCACGAGTTCATCGTCCGGCCCAACGCCGTGGAGGTCCTGCCCCGTCTGGTCTGGCACTTCGGCGAGCCGTTCGGCGACTCCTCGGCGCTGCCGACCTATTACCTCGCGGAGATGACCCGGCGGCACGTGACGGTGGCCCTCAACGGGGACGCCGGGGACGAGGCCTTCGGCGGCTACGAGCGCTACGTGGCGACCGGGCTCGGCGTCCGCCTCGACCGCCTCCCGGCGGCGCTGCGGCGGACGGCGCGGGCCGTCCTGCGGGCGCTGCTCGGCAACCCGCTCCACGAAAAAGGGTGGCGCCGCCGGCTCCGGCGGTTCTCGGACACCCTGCCTCTCCCCCCGCAGGAGCGCTACTTCCGGTGGCTCTCCATCTTGCAGAAGGACACGCGGGACTCCCTGCTTTCCGAGGCCCTGCGGGAATCGGCGGACGGCGACCACCCCCTCTCGGCGGGCTACCAGCGCGTGCGGGACGTCTTGGGGATCCGGGACCCGGTGGAGCGCGTCATGGCGCTCGATCTGGAGACCTACCTGCCGGGAGACCTGCTGGTCAAGATGGACATCACGACCATGGCCCACAGCCTGGAGGCCAGGTCCCCTTTCCTGGACCACAAGTTCGTGGAGATGGCGGCCTCCATCCCGACCCGCATGAAGATCCGGCGGGGGCGGACGAAGTACATCCTGCGGCGGGCCTTCGAGGGGATCGTGCCCGAGCGCATCCTGGGCCGCGGGAAGATGGGCTTCGGCGTCCCGCTGGCCCGGTGGTTCCGCGGCGAGCTGCGGCCTTACGCCCGGGAGATCCTGCTGGACCCCGCGGCCCTTCGGCGGGGATACTTCCGCGAGGAGGGCCTGCGGTCCTTGCTGGACGATCACGCGGCCGGACGCGAGGACCACGGCTTCCTCATCTGGAACCTGCTGGTGCTGGAGCTCTGGCACAGGCACGTCTTGGAGAGCCGGGAGCGGCCGGCGGCGGTGAGGGCCGTGGCGTGACCTGGGCCGATCCGCCGAGCGGCGGGTTGCCCGGGGCTGAAAGTGGAGTAGGATAAGGTCGGTTGCAAGGGGCGGGGGTGCGCAGGCCGCCCCCGCGCCCCAAGAGGACCCGCCGGAAGAGATGTTCTATCTGTCGCCGTTTCTGACCGCTCTTTTGCTGTCGCTGGCCGTCACGCCGGTGGTGATGTGGGGCGCCCGTCGCGTCGGCTGGGTGGCCCATCCCCGGCCGGACCGCTGGTCCCGTCGCGAGACCGCCCTCTTGGGCGGGGTGGCCATTTTCGTCTCGGCGATGGCGAGCTTCCTGTATTTCGTCCCCATCGAGAACGACAAGAGCCTGATCGGCCTCCTGGTGGGCGGGACCTTCATGTTCGCGGTGGGGCTGATCGATGACATCCGCAAGACCCCGCCCTACGCGAAGCTGCTGGCCCAGATCGTGGGCGCGTGCGCGGCCGTGTACTCGGGGATCTATTTCGAGATGATCCCCAAGGCCGTCTCGCTTCCCCTCACCATCGTCTGGATCGTGGGCGTCACCAACGCCTTCAACCTCATCGACAACATGGACGGGCTGGCCGCCGGCGTCGCCGTCATCGCCTCGGGCATCCTGTTCGGATATTCCGTGTTGAACGAGGAGGTCTTCATCGCGCTGGTCTGCCTGGCCCTGGCCGGAGGCGCGCTGGGCTTTCTCGTCTACAACTTCAACCCCGCCCGGATCTTCATGGGCGATTCCGGGAGCATGTTCATCGGGTACCTGATCTCGGTGCTCTCCATCATCGGGACGGCCAATCACGTCTCCAACCTCGTAGCCACGCTCATCGTGCCCACCATGGTGCTGGGGGTCCCCATCTTCGACACGGCCTTCGTCGCGCTGCTCAGGCGCCTTCGGGGGCAGGCCATCTCCCAGGGGGGCCGGGACCACACCTCCCACCGGCTGGTGACCCTGGGCCTCAGCGAGCGCCGGGCGGTCCTGCTCGTCTACGCCTTCAGCATCGGCTTTGGGCTGGTGACCTTTTTTTACGCCCGGGTCGACATCGCGCTGGTGGTCATCATGACGGTTCTGACGGGCATCCTGATCGCGGTCATCGGCCGGTTCCTGAGCGAGGTGAAGGTGGACCCTGAGACCCAGACCCCCATCGCGGGCAACGGGAAGGCTCGGGCGGACCACTGGAGCCCCGCCCCGGTCCTGTTGAACACCCTGCTGGTCTATAAGCGGCAGGTCCTGGAAGTCCTGATGGACTTCTGCCTGATCTGCATCGCCTACTACCTGGCCTACATTCTCCGCTTCGAAGGGATCGCCCCGGACTGGTACATCGACCTGTTCTTCGAATCCCTGCCCGTGGTGATCGCCATCAAGCTCGGGAGCTTTTTCTCTTTCCGGCTGTACCGGAACGTATGGCGCTACGTGAGCGTCGCGGACTTGGCCGCCATCGTCAAGGCCGTGTCCCTGGGCTCGCTGATCAGCATCCTCGTCTTCACGTATCTCAGCCGTTTCCAGGGCTACTCCCGCGCGGTGTTCGTCATCGACTGGGGACTCCTGCTGGTCCTGGTGGCGGGGACCCGGCTGTTGTTCCGGGGCCTGCGGGAGTACTTCTCGCGGGTCCGGCGATCCGGCAGGAAGGTGCTCATCATGGGGGCGGGGGACGCCGGCGAGATGCTCCTTCGGGAGATCCTGAACAACCCGAAGCTGGATTACCTGCCGGTGGGTTTCCTCGACGACGACCCTGAGAAGGTCGGCCGGCAGATCGGCGGCGTCCCGATCCTGGGGCCGCGCGAGGTCCTGGTGCGCGAGGTTCGGCAACGGCGGATCGTGGAGGTGCTGGTCGCCATCCCCTCCGCCGGGCCGGAGCTCCTCGAGGACATCCTGCGCCGCTGCGAGGAGGCCGGCGTGCCCTTGCGCGGAATGGCCGGGATCCTGGAGCCCCGGTCCGCGACACCGAATCCCTCATGACCCGCTCCCTCCCCTTCGGGGAAATCCCCTCCGGGATCCGGCAGACCGTCTCTCGGGGGCCGCTCGTCGTCACCGTGGCGATGGCGCTGGCCGTCGCCCTGTGGTCCCCCGACCTGCTGTCTTTGCCCTTCAAGCCGGCCTTCATCCTGACGCTTCCCGTGGCGTTGTGCCTGGGGCTGATGCTGTGGTGGCCCGAAGCGGCGCTGCCCCTGGCGCTCTTCGCGCTGCCCTTGGTGAATATCCATTTCGAAGTGGGACTGCCCGACAAGACCGTGTCCTTCGACAAGGTGATGCTGCTGACGCTCCTCGGGAGCTGGGCCGTCAGACGGGTGTACCTGCGCCGGTGGCGTCTGCCCCGGGATCCCATCCTCTCCCTGTGGTGGATCTGGCTGGCGATCCAGGGGATCACCCTGGCGGTTGCCCGGACGGATGCGGGCAATCAGTTCTGGTACCTGTCCGAACAGGTCGCTTACCTTCTCTTTTTCCTGCTCTGCCTGGACGTGTTGAGAGACCAGGCGACCGTGCGCGCGGTGATCCAGGCGATCATGGCCTCCGGCTGGGCGGTGGCGCTTTTGGGGATGGCCGAAAGGGTCAGCCACCTCTTGGTGGGAGCGGACGTGCTCTACCTGACGTATCCCTCCACGGGCAAATGGGCGGCGGAATTCGGGTCCACCATCGGCCACCCGAATTTCTATTCCGCCTTTCAGGTCCTCTCCATCCCCTTCACAGCGTGGGCAATCCGGGAGGCCCGCGGAAGGTGGCGCTGGTTCTTCGCGGGCATACTGGTGGTCCAGTGCGGGTCGGTGTTCGTGGCGAAGAGCATCGGGGGGGTGGTCGGGTTGGCGGTGGCCGCCTGGGTCGGCTGCTGGTGGACCGGAAAGCGTTCCTGGAGGGTCTTCGGGCCGGTGGCGGCGGCGGTGGGAGTCGTGGCCATCTTGTGGCTGGTCCAGGCCAGGGACCCGAAGGGGGTCGACCGCTCGGCCCTGGTGAGGACCCACATCCTCCGCGTCGCCTCCCACCTCTTCGTGGAACGTCCTTTCTTCGGCCACGGACTCGGGTCCTTCACGCGGGTCTTTCCCGACTATGAACTGGTGTACGGGCGGGAGCGTCTCGTCGGGGACCTCGGCAAATGGCGGGATTTCCCTCGCAGCGTCTCCTCCCATAACTGGTTCCTGCGCTTGGCGGTTGAAGGAGGGCTGGCGAGCCTGCTGACGTTCTTGGGGCTCATCGCGTGGGTGATGGCCTCCCGTTGGTATTCCTTGCGCTCCCCGCCGACGGAACAGGAGGCGCAGCCGGACACCCCCCACTTGGCCGGACGTTCCCTTCGGGTGGCCTTGGCGGCGGCGCTGATCGGCTTCGTGGTTCAGGCCTTCACGGACGAGCTCTTCGCGTACTCGAAGATCGTTCTCATCTTCTGGGCGCTCACGGCCGTCGGCGTCAGCCTGGACATGAGGAGCCGTGTCCTCCAAGGACCGGCGGCGCGTCCCGGACCGAGGGCGTCGTCCCGCACCTTCCCCCGAGGAAAATGACCGCCGCGCGTTTTCCCCCGCCCGCCCGGGATTCCGCCACGCTGGTGGTGGTTCCCACCTACAACGAAGCGGAAAACATCGGTCCTTTGCTGCGGGCCGTCCTTTCGCTCCCGTTCCCCCTGGAGGTTCTGGTGGTGGACGACGGCTCCCCGGACGGCACGGCGGACCGGGTCGAGGAAATGGCCCGGGAAGACCCCCGCATCCACCTCCTGCGCCGCCCGGGGAAAATGGGCCTCGGCTCGGCGTACCTCGATGCCTTCCGGTGGGCGCTGCGATGGGACTACGCGCGGGTGGTGGAGATGGATGCCGACTTTTCCCACGATCCCCGCCATCTGCCCGCCCTTCTCGAGGCCAGCGAGCGCGCCGACCTGGTCCTGGGCTCGCGCTACGTCCCGGGCGGCGAAACGGCGGGCTGGACCCCGCTCCGGAAGTTCATCAGCCGGGCGGGGTCGCTCTACGCGCGGGCCATCCTGGGGCTTTCCGTCCGGGATCTGACGGGGGGGTACAAGTGCTTCCGGCGGCAGGTCCTGGAGGCCATCCCCCTGGACGAGGTGGTGTCGGAAGGCTACGCCTTTCAGATCGAAATGACCTTCCGGGCCTTGCGCAAGGGCTTTCGCGTCATCGAAGTGCCGATCCGCTTCACCGACCGCCGGGTCGGCCAGTCGAAGATGTCCTGGAGGATCTTTTGGGAGGCGGTCCGTAATGTCTGGTGGATACGGCTCCGCCTGTAGGCGGCGGCGACTGTCCGCGAGCTTCCGGAGGCAGGTCAAGGGGTGGCTGGCCCGGGCCTGGGCGCCCTGGCTGGCCGGCGGGCCGCGCCTTCCCGCGGGGGTGCCTTCCGACCTGCAAGACTTGAAAAGGGAACCGGGTGCCCGCATCCTCGTCATCGCCTATCCCCCCGGCCTGGGGGACACCCTTGCCGTCACGCCCTTTCTCTCCGCGTTGGGAGAACTCTTTCCGGCGGCCCGAATCTCCGTCCTGGCCGGGGGAGAGGCATCGACCGTCCTCGCCCGGCACCCGGCGGTCTCGGAACTCATCCGGCACGAGGACCGGTGGATCTCCAAGGACGAGAAGCGCGGCCCCCGGAGGACGCCAAAGGAGCGCCGGGCGCTCCGGGACCGTCTCCGCCGGGAGAGGTTTCACGCCGTGTTCGACCTCCTGGGGAACTTTTTTTCGGCGCGCCTGGCCGCTTCCCTCCGCTCCCCCCTGCGCGTGGGTTATTGCAGCGGCTTCGAGGCCTTCCTGACCCACCCGGTTCCGGATCGGCGCTTCCAAGAGGAGCGCATGCACATGGCCCGGTACCATCTGGACCTGCTGAGACACGTGGGGCTGGAGCCGGGCGATCCGCCCCCATCCGTCGTCACGGGCGAGGAAGAGGAGGCGTTCTTTGCGGACTTGGTCCGCGCGTGCGATCTGCCCGAGCGCCTGGTGGGGCTGGCGCCGAGCTCGGCCAGCCCGGAGAACCAATGGCCGCCCCGGAGGTTCGCCGAGGCCGCTGACGGCATCGTCCGGGCTGCGGGCGCGCGGGGGATCCTCCTGGGGGCGGAGGGCGGCCGGCCGGTTCTGGACGCGGTGGCCGCGCACATGCGAACGGCCCCGGTGAACCTCTGCGGGAAGACGACGGTCCTTCAGGCGGCCGGCGTCCTGGGCCACTGCCGCTGCCTTCTGACGGTGGACACGGGTCTCATGCACCTGGGGGCGGCCGTCGGGGTGAAGGCGGTGGCCCTGCTCCGGACCGACTCCCCCCTCTGGCGGCCCTGGGGGGAGGGGCACCGCGTGCTGGCGGGCCCGCTGAAGGAGGGGGTCCCCGGCGCCCTGCGGGTGGAGGACGCGGTCCGCGCGGGAGAGGAAATCCTGGAACATGGAGACGGGCGGTGAGCCGCATGCGGGTGCTCCTGGTCTCCCACGCCTATGCGACCCCCTTCAACCGGGCCAAGGCCGAAGCGCTGGCGGCTTCCGGAGAGGCGGAGGTGACACTCCTCGTCCCCGGACGCTGGGCGGGAAGGGTTCCGGGGGCGCAGACGGGGCTGCCCTACGGGCTCGCGCGGCTTCCTGTGGCTTTTCCGGGACGCGGCGGGGGATACTTCTTCCGGGCCGGCCTCGGGCCCCTGTTGAGAGAGCTCCGCCCCGACCTGGTCCACGTCGAGGAAGAGCCCTGGTCGGTCGCGGCCCTTCAGTTCGCCCGCTGGAAGCCCCGGTGCGGATTCCGGTACGCGCTCTTTTCCTGGGAGAACCTGAGGAAGGACTTCCGCGGGGTCCGTGGCTGGATGGAGCGCCGGACGCTCCGGGCGGTGGACCTGGGGATCGGGGGCAACGAGACGGCGGCCCGTGAGCTGAGGCGGAAGGGGGTCGGGAACGTCTGCGTCCTGCCGCAATTGGGAGTGGACCCGGACTGGTTCCGCCCGGGGGAAGGGCCGGGGCCCGCGGTCTTCACCATCGGGTACGCGGGCCGCTGGGTGGAGGAGAAGGGCCTGGACATCCTCCTGCGGGCGGCGGCGGCCCTCGGGGGAGCCTGGGGGTTGCGGCTTCTGGGGTCCGGGCCGCAGGAGGCGGCCCTGCGCGCCCTCGCGAAAGAGTTGGCCGTCGCGGACCGCGTGGAGTTCCTCCCGGCTGTCCCGCACGCGGAGGTCGCCGGCTTTCTCCGGACGCTCAGCGCCCTGGTGCTTCCGTCAGTGACCCGGCCGGACTGGGCGGAGCAGTTCGGCCACGTCCTGATCGAGGCCATGTCCGCCCGGGTCCCGGTGGTGGCTTCGAGAAGCGGGGCCATCCCCGAGGTGGTGGGAGACGCAGGGCTCCTCTTCCCGGAGGGCGACGTCTCCGCCCTGGCGAAGGCGTTGGCGGAGCTCCGCGGCGACCTCAAATTGGCGGAAGGGCTGGGCGTCCGGGGGAGGGAGCGCGTCTTGCGGCGCTACACCTGGGATCGGATCGCCGGGCGGACCCTCGAGCTCTACCGGGATCTTTTGAGGAAAGAAACCCCTGGAGCCGCGCCGCGCGCCTCCCGGCCGGGGAGGCCCGGATGGGAAGAGCCCGCATGGGGAAGGAAGGATCGGCCGTGAACGTGGGCAAACGGGTCTTCCGCAATTCCGCCGCGCTCCTGGGCGGACAAGCGGCCGAACGGGTTCTCAAGCTGGTGGTCATGGCCGTCCTGGCCCGCTACCTGGGCAAGACGTCCTTCGGCCTCTACGCCTTCGTTCTGACCTACGTGGAGTTCTTTCACCTGCTGACCGACCTCGGCCTTCAGACCATCCTCGTCCGGGAGATGGCCCGGGGGCCCCACCGGGCGGAGGAGCTCCTGGGCAGTGCCCTGACCCTCAAGCTGGCCGCCGCGGCGCTGTCGGCCGCCCTGGCGGTCCTCGTCCTTCGCTGGACGGGCCACCCCGCGTCCACGGCCGTCCTGGCCGGCTGGGCGGCGCTGGGGCTGTTTCTCTCCTTCCGCCTCAGCTCGGTCCGGCAGGTCTTCGATTCCGTCTTCCAGGTCCGCCTGGAGATGCGCGCGCCCGTCGCCCTCGGCGTCGCCAGCGAGCTTCTCTCCGCCCTGGGCCTTCTCGCGGCGGTCTGGTGGAAGCTGGACCTGGCCGCCCTTTTGGCCGTGCAAAACCTGGCGTACCTTCCGGGGGCCGCGGCGCTGGCGCGGCTGACCCAGGCGCGCATCCCCGTGAGACCCCGGTGGTCGGGGAGGACCCTCTGGGGCCTTCTCAAGGAGTCCTATCCCCTGGGGCTCTCGAACCTCTTCACCCTGGCCTACGTGAAGCTGGACATCCTGATGCTCTCGGCCATGCAGGGAGATGAGGCGGTGGGAGTCTACGCCGCCGCCTATAAGCTGACCGGTTCGCTGACCATTTTGCCGACGGCCCTTTTGGGCTCGCTCTTCCCGCTGATGTCCCAATACGCCCGGACGGCCCCGGAGGTTCTGCCGCGCCTGTTCCACCGGAGCCTGAACGTCATCCTGGTGGCCGCGCTTCCGCTGGCGGTCGCGGGGACGGTCCTGGCGCGCGGGGTCATCCACTTGGTGTACGGCGGCCAGTTTGGAGCGGCGGCTGGGGCGTTGCGGGTCCTCATCTGGGCCGTCGCCGTCAGCTTCCTCAGCTATCTCTTGACCTCCGCCCTGAACGCCATGGACCGGCAGCGCCTCTATCTGGGGATGACGGCCTCCATGACGGCGCTGAACGCGGCCCTGAACTGGGTCTGGATCCCGCGGTACGGGTTCATGGGGGCCGCCGTCGCCACGCTGATCACCGAGGCCGCGCTGCTCCTTCTGTGTCTGCGGGCGCTCGCCCCGTACTTGAAAGACTTCAACCCGGCGCCGGCCTTGAAGTACGCCCTCTCGGCGGGCGTGATGGGCGTCGCGGTGGGTTTCGCCCCGGTGGGGCTCCTCGGGGCGGTCCCGCTCGCGGCCGTGGTGTACCTGGGGAGCCTTCTGGCCCTGCGCGCGGTGAGCCGGGAGGAGTGGAAGTCGTACTGGAGCGCCGTTGGATGGAGGACCCGCGGGGCCGGCAGTCCCGTCGAGGCCGCCCGCATGGGAGGAAGGTGAGTTGGCGCGCCGGCCCTATCCTTACCACTCGCGGCTCCGGCGGGCGGCGGCCCGCCTGGCCGATGGGATGGGGGACCTCCTCCTGGGGGACCGGAGATCGCGGCCGGCCGGGCCTCCGGACCCCCACGAGGTCCAACGGGCGCTGGTGGTCCGGCCCGATCATCTCGGCGACGTGGTCTTCGCGACGGCCGCCCTGCGGCCCTTGCGTCTTCTTTACCCGAAGGCCGCCGTCACGGCCCTCGTCGGCCCCTGGGCCGCGCCGCTCCTGCTCCACCACCCGGACGCGGACGAGGTGGTCTCCTTCCGAAATCCCTGGTTCGACCGGGGAAAATTCTCGGGTGCGCGGGACGTCTTCGATGTCCTCCAGTGGATGCGGCGGCGAAGGTTCGACGTGGGACTGGACCTGAGGGGAGACCCCCGCGTCATCGCCCTCCTCGCGGCGGGCCGCGTCCGATACCGGGTCGGCTACGGATGGGGAGGGGCCGGGTTTCTCCTCTCCCGCGAGATGGATCACCCGCCGGGGGTCCACCAAGTGGAGCGGAACGTGGCCGTCGTCCGGACCCTGGGATGGAGACCGGCGGACGGCTTTGTGCCGCGCCCGCTCCTGCGGGTCTCGGGCCCGGAGCGCGAGACGATGGACCGGCGCCTGGCGGAGGGCGCGTGGGGGGGGCCGCCCGTCGGGGCCCGGGACAGGCTCGCCGTCCTTCATCCGGGCGCGGGCTTTCCCTCCAAGCGGTGGCGGCTCGACCGGTTCGCCGCCCTGGCGAGGTGGCTGGCCGCGGAGCGCGGCTACCGGGCGGTCCTGGTCGGAGGTCCGGAGGAGAGGGGGCTCGCCGGGGAGGTCCTCCGGACGGCCGGACCCGGGCGGGCGCTCGATCTTGCGGGGAGGCTCTCGCTGCGCGAGCTGATGGCGCTCCTTTCCCGGGCGGACCTCATGGTCGGGAACGACTCCGGGCCGACCCACATGGCGGCGGCCCTGGGGACGCGGACGGTGGCCCTGTTCAGCGGGACCAACGACGCGGCCGAATGGGCGCCGGCCGGGCCGGGGACGCGCGTCCTGCGCAAGGACGTCCCGTGCAGCCCGTGCGGGTTGAAGGTCTGCGCCTTTGACCACCACGGGTGCATGGAAGGCCTCGCGCTGGAGGATGTCCAGGAGGCGGTGACGGCGTGCGAGTCTTCCTAGACGCCCGGATGTGGAGGTGGACCGGGATCGGGACGTATGTCCAGGCCCTGCTGGAGGGGTTCGGGGAGGTCCGTCCGGCGCACGAGATCACCTGTCTGGTCCCCCCCGAGGACCTGCCCGCCTTCCCGCTCACCGGCGGGACGGACGCCCCGGAAACCCTCCGGACGCTCGCCTGCGGCGTGCCGGTTTACTCCGTCCGGGAGATGCGCGGCCTGGCGCGGTTCCTTCGCGCGTGCGACTTCGACCTGGTTCACTTCCCGCATTACATTCATCCTTACTGGGCGGACCTCCCGGCGGTTGTGACCCTCCACGACCTGATCCACCTGCGGTTTCCCCGCTGCCACAAGACGCCTTTGCACTATCTCTACGCCCGCCACGTCCTCCCCCGGAGTGCGCGGGCCGCGAAAAGGGTCATCACCGTCTCCCATCATTCCAGAGACGACATCGTCTCGCGCCTGGGCGTGCCCCCCGAGAAAGTGACGGTCATCCACAACGGCCTGGGGAGACACTTCACGCCGGACCCGGACGGATACCCGCCGGGCGAGGGCGCGGCCGGGCGGGTCCGCGGGGCCTTGGACCTCTCGGGTCCTTACGTCCTCTACGTGGGGAACGCCAAGGTGCACAAGAACCTGGGCGGCCTCCTTCGGGCGTTCCGGCGGCTCCTGGATCGGTGGGAGCGAGAGCGCATCGGGAGGGGCGGGGAGGGCGCCCGTCCGACGCTCGCCCTGACCGTCCGCCGGGATGAGCTGCGCGGGGAGGCGGCCCGCGCCTCCCACGAAGGGGTGCGCTTCCTGGGCCGGGTGGACGGCGGGTTGCTGGTGGACCTCTACCGGGGGGCGGCGGTCTTCGCGTTCCCCTCCCGCTACGAAGGGTTCGGCTACCCGCCTCTCGAAGCCATGGCCTGCGGGACGCCGGTCGTCTGCTCCAACGCCGCCTCGCTCCCGGAGGTCGTCGGGGAGGCCGCCCTTCAGGTCCCGCCGGACGACCTTGACCGCCTCTCGGCCGCTCTTTATGATTTGCTCACGAGGGAGGACCTGCGCGGCCGGCTGCGAAGCGAAGGGCTGAGGCGGGCGCAGATGTTCTCCTGTCGGGCCATGGCGGAAGCCACCCTCCGGGTGTACGAAGAGGTCTCGGGGAGGCCGGTGAAGGGGTGAAGGTCGCCCTGGGTGCGGTTTTCCGCGCGCGCCGGGGCGTCCTGGTTTTCGCCGACGGATGAGCCCATGAAAGTCGCCATCGTCCACGACTGGCTGACGGGGATGCGCGGGGGGGAGAACACCCTGGAGGTGTTCTGCGACCTGTTTCCCCAGGCCGATCTCTACACGCTGGTCCACTGGAGGGGCTCGGTCTCGCCGCGCATCGAGTCCCTGCCCATCCGGACCTCTTTCCTTCAGCGGGTCCCCGGCGCGAAGAAGCGGTACCGGTGGCTCCTTCCCCTGATGCCGGCGGCCGTCGAGCGGTTCGACCTCTCGGCCTACGACCTGGTGCTCAGCTCCAGCCACTGCGTGGCCAAGGGCGCGATCACGCGGCCGGAGACCCTTCACGTCTGCTACTGCTACACCCCCATGCGCTACGCCTGGGAAAGCCACCACCGCTACTTCGGCGACGAGCGCCTGGGGTTTTGGGGGAGGTGGCTCCTGCCGCCCCTGTTCACCTATCTGCGGATGTGGGACGTGGCCTCGGCCTGCCGCGTGGACCGGTTCGTCGC
Source organism: Candidatus Tectimicrobiota bacterium (assembly GCA_016190025.1). The sequence goes on along the minus strand of JACPRG010000121.1, from coordinate 50,097 downwards.
CATCTCCGAGGCCGTCCGCGGGCGGATTTGGAAGTACTACGGGCGGGATTCGGCCGTGATTCACTGCCCGGTGGACACCGGCCGGTTCCGGGCGTCCGAGGGCGGGGCGTACTATCTCGTCGTCTCGGCGTTCGCCCCCTACAAGCGGATCGACCTGGCCATCGAGGCGGCGGGCCGCCTGGGCCGCCGCTTGAAGATCGCGGGGGCGGGGCAGGAGGAGGCCCGTCTGCGAAGGCTGGCCGCCTCGTTCCCCAGGGCGGACATCGAGTTCCTCGGCTGGAAGACGGGGCGGGAACTGGTGGACCTCTACCAGGGGTGCCGCGCGTTCCTCTTTCCCGGGGAGGAGGACTTCGGCATCGCCCCGGTGGAGGCCATGGCGGCCGGGCGCCCGGTCATCGCCCTGGCCAAGGGAGGTGCCCTCGAGACCGTTGTGGGACCGGACGACCCCGAGGACCGTCCCTCGACAGGGGTCTTCTTCCCGGAGGAGACGGCGGAGAGCCTCGCCGAGGCCATCCGGGCCTTCGAGGCCACGGAGGAGAATTTCGACCCCGCCGCCATCCGCGCGCACGCCACCCGGTTCGACACCTTCGCGTTCCGCGCGGCCATGGAGGCTTTCCTGGCAGAGGCCGTCCCGGCGTTTCGGGCCGAAGGGGCGAGGCGCCCGCGTCCGGTCGCGCCCTGACCCCCTCCGCCCGGATGCGACGGCCCGCCGAGCTCAAGGCAGGTTTTTCATCCCGTGAAGAAGTACGCTCACCTGGCGGTTTCGGTCCTGGTCCTGGCGGATTTGCTGGCGGCGACGGCGGCGTGGTCCACGGCGTTCTTCCTGCGTTTTCACGTCGAGATCATCCCGGTCATCAAGACGTATCCGACCTTTCTCCATTACCTGTCGTTCGTGCCCGTCGTCCTTCTCTTCTGGCTGGCGGCGGCCCGGTCCCTGGGGCACTACCGGCCGGAGGAGTTCAGCCGCACGCTGCGGCGCAGGGCCTTGGAGGCCTGGAAGGCCGCTACGCTGTCCCTCGTCCTCCTGACGGCGCTGACCTTCTTCTACCGGGAGTTCCCCTTCGCCCGGTTCTCCCGGGTGGTCATGGCCTACTATTGGGTCCTCGTGGCGGCCTACGTGGTCGTCGGCCGGTCGCTGGCGCGGCGCCTCCTCAAGGACCTGCGCAAGCGGGGTTTCGAGGTCCGGCGGATCCTGATCGCCGGGACCGGGGAGCTGGGCCGGGACCTGAGCCGCCGCATGCGCGCCAACGAGGTCCTGGGCATCGAGGTGGCCGGCTACCTGACGGACCGCAAAGAGGAGGCCGGCGCGAAAATCGAGGGGGTCCCCGTGGCGGGGACCCTGGAGGACGTCCGGGAGGTCATCGCCTCCCTCAAGGCCGACCAGCTCTTCATCGCCCTCCCCCTGGAGGCCCAGGACCGCCTCCAGCGCGTCCTGGAAGGGATCGGCGAGGAGATCATCGACATCAAGGTCGTCCCCGATTTTCTGCGGTTCATGAAGCTGAACGCCGGCATCGAGGACTTCGGCGGGCTCCCGGTCATCAGCCTGCGGGAGAGCCCGCTCTTCGGCGTCAACCGGCTCGTCAAGCGGACGGCCGACGTGGTGATCTCGCTCGTCGTCCTGCTGGTCCTCTCGCCGCTGATGTCCCTGATCGCCCTGGCTGTGAAGCTGACCTCGCCCGGACCGGTCTTCTACCGCCAGGAGCGGATGGGCCTCGACGGCGTCCCGTTCCAGATGTTCAAGTTCCGCTCCATGCGGGAGGGGGCCGAGGACGGGACGGGAGCGGTGTGGGCGAGCCCGGAGGACCCGAGGCGGACGCCCGTCGGAAGCATCCTGCGCAAGGCGAGCCTCGATGAGCTGCCGCAGCTCTTCAACGTCCTGAAAGGGGACATGAGCCTCGTGGGCCCGCGGCCCGAGCGCCCGGTCTTCGTCGAGGAGTTCCGGAGAAAAATCCCCGGCTACATGCTGCGCCACAAGGTCAAGGCGGGGATCACCGGCTGGGCGCAGGTCAACGGCTGGCGGGGGAACACCCCGCTTGAGAAGCGCATCGAGTGCGACCTGTACTACATCGAGAACTGGTCCCTCGGGTTCGATCTCAAGATCCTGTGGCTCACCCTGTGGAAGGGCATCGGCCACCGACACGCGTATTGAGATGGTCGCCGGGCAGGATGTCCGGCGGACCTGTGGAGTGAGGGGCCGACCTCTTGGTAGGGCGGGATCTTGAGGTCGATGACCTCTTGCCCGCCGATTTTTGCCGGCGGGACGTCCGCCCCATCGATATATGCGTGGTTCTCTTCCCGATGGACATTCGCTGATTCCATGAGCGTCCTGGCCGTCATCCCCGCCCGTTATGCCTCCACCCGCTTTCCCGGAAAGCCCCTGGCGCTCATCGCGGGAAAGCCCATGATCCAGCGCGTCTTCGAGCGGGTAAAACAGGCCCGCTACGTGGAGGAGGTCTGGGTGGCCACCGACGACGAGAGAATCCGCGCGGCCGTGGAGGGATTCGGCGGAAAGGCCGTGATGACCTCTCCGGACCACCCGTCGGGGACGGACCGCATCGCCGAGGCCGCGGGGGATTCCGGCTGGGAGTGGGTGGTGAACGTCCAGGGGGACGAGCCGCTCCTCGCTCCCCAGGACATCGACGCGGCCATCCTCCCGCTCCTGGGAAACCCGGAGGTCCCCATCGGCACGCTGGCCAAACGCATCCGGTCGGAGCGCGAGTTTTTCGACCCCAACGTCGTCAAGGTGGTGGTGGACGGCCGCGGCTTCGCCCTGTATTTTTCCCGCTCTCCGATCCCGTACAACCGGGCGGGGTGGGAGCGGCTCTCCGGCGGGGAGATCCTCGAGGGGGAGCGGGTCGGGCTGCCTGCCCCCTGCCTCAAGCACCTGGGGCTCTACGTGTACCGGCGGGAGGTCCTCGCCGCCCTCGCGGCGACCGCCCGGACCCCTCTTGAGATCTCCGAAGGGCTGGAACAGTTGCGGGCCTTGGAATCGGGGTACAAGATCCAGGTGGTGGAGACGGACCGCGACTCCATCGGTGTGGACGTCCCGGAAGACATCCAGCGCGTTGAGGAGTTGTTGGGCCATTGAATCCAGCGAGCGAAGGGAGCGGCGGGAGGAACACGAAATACATCTTCGTCACCGGCGGGGTCCTGTCCTCTCTGGGCAAAGGGCTGGCCGCCGCGTCCATCGGGGCCCTCCTGGAGAGCCGCGGCCTCAGCGTGAACCTCCAGAAGTTCGACCCTTACATCAACGTCGACCCCGGCACCATGAACCCCTTCCAGCACGGGGAGGTCTACGTCACCGACGACGGGGCGGAAACCGACCTGGACCTGGGCCACTATGAGCGCTTCACCCGCACCCGGATGACCAAGGCCAACAATGTTACCACCGGCCGCGTCTACTACTCCGTCATCACGAAAGAGCGCCGGGGCGACTTCTTGGGCGGGACCGTCCAGGTGATCCCCCACATCACCGACGAGATCAAGGCCAACATCCGCAAGATGGCCCCAGGGATGGACGTGGTGATCTGCGAGATCGGCGGGACCGTCGGCGACATCGAGAGCCTCCCCTTCCTGGAGGCCATCCGGCAGTTCGGCTGGGAGATGGGGCGCGGCAACGTGCTCTACGTTCACGTCACCCTCGTCCCCTACATCCGGACCTCCGACGAGCTCAAGACCAAGCCCAGCCAGCACAGCGTGATGAAGCTCCGGGAGATCGGCATCCAGCCCGACGTCCTCCTGTGCCGGGCGGACCGCCGCCTCCCCAAAGAGATCAAGGCCAAGCTGGCCCTGTTCTGCAACGTGGAGGAGGGCGCCGTCGTCAACGCCCGGGACGTGGAGTTCATCTACGAAGTCCCGCTGGCGTTCCACGAAGAGGGGCTGGATCAGATCCTGGTCCGGAAGTTGGGGCTCCAGACCCATCCCCCGCAGCTGGAGGAGTGGCAGGGGATCCTGAACGTCCTCCGGCGACCGGAGACCGAAACCACCATCGCCATCGTCGGCAAGTACGTGGATCTGAAGGAATCCTACAAGAGCCTGAGCGAGGCCCTCACCCACGGGGGGATCGGAAACCTAGCCCGCGTGGCCCTGGAATGGGTGGACGCCGAAAAGGTCGAAGCCGAGGGCCCCGAGAATCTCCTCCGGGACGCGCACGGGATTCTCATTCCTGGCGGCTTCGGCGCCCGGGGGGTGGAAGGAAAGATCCGGGCCATCCAGTACGCCCGGGAGCGGAAGGTCCCCTTCTTCGGCATCTGCCTGGGCATGCAGTGCGCCGTCATCGAGTTCGCCCGGAACGTGTGCCGGATGGAGGCGGCCAACAGCACGGAGTTCCACACGACCTGCCCGTTTCCCGTCATCGATCTCATGCCCGATCAGGACGCCGACGGGGACAAAGGCGGGACCATGCGGCTGGGGGCTTATCCCTGCGCGCTGGCGGAGGGGACGCTGGCCCGGAAGATCTACGGATGCCCTCTCATCCACGAGCGCCACCGGCACCGCTACGAGGTCAACAACCAACACCGGGAGCGCCTCGAGGAGTTCGGGCTGGTCATGAGCGGCCTCTCCCCCGACGGGCGGCTGGTGGAGATCATCGAGCTCCCGGAGGACGTGCACCCCTGGTTCCTGGCCGGCCAGTTCCACCCGGAGTTCAAGTCCTCCCCGCGGGTCCCCCACCCCCTGTTCCGGTCCTTTGTGAACGCCGCCTTGAGGACCAAGGGGGAGCTCTTCTCGTAGGCGCGCGGGCGGCGCCCGGCTGGATCAGGAGGCGTTTTCTTTCATCCAGGAGACCGCGGCCGGCCGCTCCTCTCTCGCCATGACCCTTCTGGAATCTTTCGCCATCCCGCAAAAATCCTCCGTCGCCATCGTGGGTGCCGGAGGGAAGACGACCCTCCTCTACCGCCTGGCCCGGGAGATGGCCCCCGAGGCGGCGAAATCGGGCGGGATCGTCCTCATCACCACGACCACGAAGATCTTCCGCCCCTCGGAGGAGGAGGCGGAGGCCGTCATCCTGTCGGCCGACCTGGAGGAAGCCCGGAAGCGGATCCGCAAGGCCGCGCGCAAGGACCTGCGCGTCGTGCTGGCGGCGGGGGCTCACCCGGACCCCCGTTACGGCCGGGAGAAGCTGAACGGGATCCCTCCCGGGTGGGCCGGCGCGCTGCTGGGCCTGGACGAGGTGGCCTGGCTCCTGGTGGAGGCCGACGGCTCCCAAAGAAGACCCCTCAAGGCGCCCGGCGAGGGCGAGCCCGTGTGGCCCGAGCCCACCCACGTGGCCCTCGGGGTGCTCGGGCTTTCGGCGTTGGGGCGCCCTTTGGGCCTGGAGTGGGCGTTTCGGCCGGAGCGGGTGTCCTCCGTCACGGGGCTCGCCGTAGGCGAAGCCCTCGGTCCTGGGGCGTTCGCCGCGATCCTCGCCCACCCGGAGGGAATTTTCCGGGGATGTCCCGACTCGGCGAGGGTCATCGGCTTTCTCAATCAGGCGGATGACCCCCATCGGGTTGTCTTGGGGCAAGAGATAGGCTATATTCTTAGAAAGGAACAAGTCAGCCGGATGGAAGCCCTTTTCGTCGGTCGTCTTGAATCCGGCGACTTTCAAAGAGTTTACAGTAAAATAGGATAGCCTGGGTTGGTTGCCGGAAGCTCGTAGCCGGGAGGCCGGCCGGATGTTCGGTGGGTCTTCCGTCGGCCGTCAGCGGAGGATGCGCCATTCAACCCCGACCTTAGACGTCCCGGGGCGTGTGCGGAAGTGAGAACGGAGGGACGATGGTAGACATTTTCAAGGAAATCCAGAGCATTGTCGAAAAGGGGGAGGCCGGCGTCGTCGCCTCCGTGGTTGCCCGAAAGGGTTCCGCCCCCATGAGCGCCGACGCGAAGATGATCGTCTACCAGGACGGCTCCATGAAGGGGACGGTCGGCGGAGGCTGTCTGGAGGCGGACGTGTGGGCGGAGGCCAAGCGAGTCCTGGGCCGGGGGGGCGCGACCAAGATGAGCTTCAACCTCACCGAGGCGGAAGCCGGTGAGAGCGGCCACATCTGCGGCGGCATCGTGGACGTCCTGGTGGAGCCGCTTTCCAACTACTCCGCCCAGATCCTGTCCGAGATCGTCCGGATCCGCAGCGAAGGCGGCCGGGCGGTGCTGGCCAGCGTCGTGAGCCGCAGCGACGGGAAACCGCCCGGGCCCGGGGACCGGATGCTCATCTATCGGGACGGAAGCAAGCTGGGCTCCATCGAGGGAGTGGAGCCCGAGGTCTTGCGGGAAGCCGCCGAGGTCCTGCACGAAGAAAGGCCCGCCAACCGGGCCTTCCGAGTCCCCGGCGCGGACGTGCAGGTCGAGGTGTTCCTGGAACCCGTCCTCACCCGCCCCACGGTTTACATCTTCGGCGGAGGACACGTCTCCAAGCACATCGCCAAGGTGGCCGACGTGGCGGGGTTCCGCATCGTCGTCGTGGAGGACCGCGAGCAGTACGCCAACAGGCAGCGGTTCCCCGAGGCGGAGGGTTTCATCGTCGTCGAGGACTTCGAGCGCCTCGCGGAGGCGGTGCCGGAGATTGACGAGACCGACATGGCCATCATCGTCACCCGCGGACACCAGTATGACGAGGACATCCTGGCCTGGGCCTGGACCAAGCCGTTCCGCTACCTGGGGATGATCGGAAGCCGGACGAAGATCCTCGCCACCTACCGCCATCTCGAAGAGAAGATGGGGGTCCCGCGGGAGGCGTTCATCCAGCGGGTCCGGGCGCCCATGGGCCTGGAGATCGGGGCGGACGTCCCCGGTGAGATCGCCGTCGCCATCGTCGCGGAGCTGATCCAGAGCCGCAGGCAGGGCCTCATCCGGGACCCGGAGCTGGCGGGCAAGCCCAAGAGCGCGGCCCTGATGAAGCTCGTCAAAAGCCAGGACAAGGGTCAAGAGGTGAGCGTCGTCTGAAAGGCGGAGGGCGCTTCCCCCCTTGGGCGGATGCCGAGGCCGGCTCTGAAAACCAGATGGAAATTCCTTCGAGGGCTCCTGGCCGGGGCCCTCGACTTTTTGTTGCCCGCCTCGTGTGCGGCCTGCGGGGCGGTCCTGGGGACGGAGGCCGAGACCTCCGCCGCCTGCTCCAGGGTCTGCCGCGGGTGCTGGGATTCCATCGCCCTCCTCCGCCCCCCGTATTGCCCCCGCTGCGGGGTCCCCTTCGCTTCGGAATTCGCCCTCTCGGCCTCGCCCGACCACGTGTGCGGAAAGTGCAGACAGAGCCCTCCCCATTTCGACGCGGCGTGGTCGGCCGGCGTGTACGAAGGGTCGCTCCGGGAAATTGTCCATGCCTACAAGTATGAGGGGATGAGCAGTCTGGCCGGCGCGCTGGGCGGACTCCTGGGAGAGCGCCTCTCAGAGCGCTTCGACCCGCAAGGCTTCGACCTCGTCACCCACGTCCCTCTTCACCCCCGGCGGCACAGGGAGCGCGGCTTCGATCAGGCATGGTTTCTGGCGCGCGTCCTGGGCAAGCGCGTGGGGCTTCCCGCCCGCCCGTACGTGCTCTCCCGCACCCGCTGGGAAGCGGCCCAGCCCGGCTTGACGGTGTCTCAGAGGCGCGAGAACGTCCGCGGCGCCTTCTCCGTGCGCGAGCCCGATCGGGTGGAAGGGCGGCGCGTCCTCCTCGTGGATGACGTCCTGACCACCGGGGCGACGGCGGACGCCTGCGCCAAGGTCCTCAAGGACGCCGGGGCCGAATCGGTTCACGCCTACACCCTCGCCCGGACGCCGTAGGCCCGATCGCGGGGGGCGTTTTTGAAAGGCGCCCCGCAAAACTTTCTCTCGCCGGGCGGGCCTGCGGCCCGGCGGGGGCTGGACCGGCAGAATCGGCCGACCGCGTCAATCGGCGCCGCGGGCTCTCTCGCGGATCGCCCGTCCCGCCCACGCCAGGCCGAAGCAGACCGTGCACGCCAGGACGATGGCCGGGCCGGCGGACACCCTCAGGTAATAGGAGGCGTACAGACCGGCCACCGACGAGCCCACGGCGACGAGGGCGGAGACGGCCATCATCGGCAGGAGCCGGTCGGTCAGCAGCGCGGCCGCCGCCGCCGGCGTCACGAGAAGCGCGGCCGTGAGGACCACGCCAACGGCCTGGACGCCCACGACCACCGTGAGGGCCACGAGGATGAGCAGCAGGTAGCGCATCCGGTCGGGGCTGAGGCCGATCACCTCGGCGTGGGCGGGATCGACCGAGGTCAGGACCCACTCCTTGTGGAAGGCCGTCAGCGCTCCCAGAACCAGGCACGTGACGGCCGCGATGAGGGCCAGGTCCGCCGGGGCAACGCCCAGAAGGTTTCCGAAAAGCATGTGTGCCAGGTCGCGGAAGCGGTTGGCCGCGCTCATCAGGAGGACGCCCAGGGCGAACATGCCGGTGAACAGGATGCCGATGGCGGTGTCCTCCCGCAGCATCCGCCGGCGCGAGAGCCAGCCGATCCCCAGGGCGGTGAAAAGCCCGGCGGCGACCGCCCCGCCGAAGAGGTTCCAGCCCCTCAGGTAGGCCACCACCAGTCCGGGCAGGACGGCGTGGGCGACCGCGTCCCCGATGAAGGCCATGCCGCGCAGGACGACGTACACGCCGAGGGTCGCGCACGAGACCCCCACCAGGACGGCCGCCGCCAGGGCGGTTTGCATGAACGCGAATTGAAACGGGTCCGTCAGCCAGCTCATCTCCGCTCCCGGCCCGCGGACCGGCCGGCGAAGGCGCCGGGCGGCGCGGGGGTCTGGCGGCCCTCGCTGAGGTAGAGGGCGCCGTCGAAGTCGGACTCCAGCCGGCCCAGGTCGTGCGTCGCGATGACGACCGTCTTCCCCTGCCGCCTGAGGTCGGCGAGCACGTCGGCGACGACGCTGCGCGTCTCGGCGTCCACGGCGTTCAGCGGCTCGTCCAAAAGGAGCAGGTCGGCCTCCTGCGCCAGCGCCCGCGCCAGGAGCGCCCGCTGCTGTTGTCCGCCGGAGAGCTGCCCGATCTGGCGGCCGGCCACGGCCTCCAGGCCCAGGAGCTCCAACGCCTCGGACGCGGCGGCCGAGTCCCTTTTCCCCGGCCGCCGGAACCACCCCAGGTGGACGTGCCGCCCGGTCAACACCAGCTCCCGCACGCAGATGGGGAAGCGCCAGTCCACGTCGCTGCGCTGCGGGAGGTACCCCACCCGGTGATGACATTCCCGGATCGGAAGGCCGAAGATGTGGATCTCGCCCGACAGCGCGGGCAGCAGCCCGGCGACCGCCTTGAGCAGCGTGGATTTGCCCGCCCCGTTGGGGCCGACGAGGGCTACCCGCGCCCCGGCCGGCACGTGAAGATCGATCCCCTTCAGGGCGGGCGCGCCGTTGCCGGGGTAGGCGACTTTCAGGGAATGTGTCACCAGGGCCGGCGCGTCCGCGACCGGTTCGGCGTGCCGGTGCCGGCAGTAGGGAAAGCGCGGTTCGCTCATGGCCGGAGGGCGCGGACGATGGCCTGGACGTTGTAGCGCATCGCCTTCAGATAGGTCTCGCCGGGGGTGCCCGGCCGGCCCAGGGAGTCGGTGTAAAGGGTGGGCCCGAGACGGACGCCGGCCTCGGCCGCCAGACGCTCCATCAGCCTGCGGCTGTGAATGCTCTCCGGGAAGACGGCCCGGACGCCGGCGGAGCGGATCTCCTTCACCAGCGCGGCGAGCCCGCCCGCCGAAGGGTCGGACGCCTCGGTCGTCAGGGAGTCCAGGGCGCTGCCTGGGATCCGAAACCCGTACCGGGCGGCGAAGTACTCGAGGCTGCCGTGGGCCGTCACGAAAATCCGCCCGGGCGTCTGCAACGCCTTCACCTGCTCGAAGATCCAGGCGTCCAGCGCGCGCAGCTCGTCCATGTAGCGTTGGGCGTTGGCGTTGAAAAATTCGGCGTTCGGCGGGTCGGTCGCGGCCAGGGCGTCCCGGACCCTTCGGACCATGTGGGCGGCGCGCGCCGGGTCGTGCCACATGTGCGGGTCCGGCTCCCTTCGGCCGAGGCGGGATTCATAGAGGTAAAGCGGTTCGAGCCCGTCGGTCACCGCCACGCGCCGGGCCGCGGAGCGGGAAGACCGGTAGAGCTTTTCCAGCCACACCTCAAACCCGAGACCGTTCTCGAACACGACCGCCGCCCGGGTCAGGGCCGCGCCGTCCAGGGGGTCGGGCTCAAAGGTGTGGATGTCCTGGTCCGGTCCGACGAGGGTGTGAAGCGCCAGTCTCTCTCCGCCCACGTTCCGGACGAGGTCGCCGAGGATGCTGAACGTGGCGACGACCCGGAGCTGGGCCGCGGCCGCGGGGGCCGGAGGGGGCGCGGCCCAGAGGGCGAGCGCGATCGTCACCGCAATCCACTGGGAACGCATGGCGTCTTCCTCTCTTCGGGGAATTCGGGGCGGGAGACGCCCGACGGGGGCCGCCGTCGGGTCCGCCCACTCCTTCGGCGCTCAGAGCGCCGTCTGCTCCACGCACCGCGGGCAATCCAGCCAGCTTTCCTTGGGCAGTGTGGCGAGGGCGTTCGGCCCCTCCCCGCGCTCGAACACGGGCCGATAGAGCACGTCCCCTTTGCGGTGGGGCTCCCCGCACGTGTGACAGGCGGCCCGTCCCTCGATCACCACGGGGGTGTAGCCCGCGATCCGCCAGCCTTCGTGGCCCGCGTGCACCGCCAGGGACTCCAGCGCCCGCCGCACGGTGAGCGACTTGTTGCCCTCGTAGTATTTCTGGGCCAGCCGGTCCAGCAGCCTGACGGCCTCGTCGTCCAGGGTGAAGTTGAGGCGCGGCATGGATGTGCCTCCCGTATGTATCAGCGTGTGTATAATTGGGCCGGCTGGTGACTTTGTCAAGGCCGGGCCTTCTCGGGAAGGCGCCGGAACTTTTCGGAAGGCTTCCTCGAAGACGCCCCCGGCTCCCCTGGAGGGCCTTCCGCCGCCGGTCCCCCGACCGGCGGGGACGTTCCCCGGCGGGGACGTTCCCGTCCTCTCACACCCGCTTCCACCGGCAGATCCGCTTTTCGGCCTGCTCCAGGACCTCGTACAGAAAGACGCCCAGCAGGCTCATGGCCAGGATGCCGGCGTACATCTCCAGGTAATCCACCCGCGACCAGGCGTCCTGGATGAAATACCCCAGGCCCCGGCGCGCGCCGATGGTCTCCACGAAAAAGAGGACGGCCACCGCCGTCCCCACGCTGATGCGCAGGGCGGTGAGGATCTCGCCCACCGTCGCGGGGAGCACCACGTGCCGCAGGACCGCCGCCCCTCTCGCGTTCAGCGACCTCACCGCCAGGAAGAACTCCTCGTCGATTCCCCGCACGGCGTCCCGGACCGTCACCAGGATCTGGAAGAACAGAATGAGGGCGATGACGGTCACCTTGGAGGCGTCGCCGAGCCCCAGCAGGAGGAGGACGATGGGCAGGAGGACGATCTTGGGGACGGGGTACGTCAGATAGACGGCGGGCGCGAGGTAGGCGTCGACCCCGGGCTTTCGGCCCATCAGGAGGCCGAGGGGAAGGCCCGCCGCGACCGCTATCAGGATGGCGGCCGCCACGCGCAAGAAGCTCACGCCGAAATGCACGGGGAGCTCGCCCGCGAGCAGGCGGAAAAAGGAGAGGACCACGCTTCCTGGCTCGGGCAGGGCGTCGGTGCGAAGGCCCAGGGCCGCCAGCTCCCAGGCCAGGACGAGCGCGGCGGACGTCAGCAGATACCTAAGCCCGCGGCTCATCGCCCGCGCACCTCAAAAGGTCCCGCAGCTCCGTGCAGAGCCGCTGGTAGGCCGGCTGGCGGCGGTACTCCTCGGGCCCGACCCCCGGGTTGCGCAGAACGCGCCGGACGCGGGCCGGCCTTTCGGACAGCAGGAGGATCTCCTGTCCCAGGAAAGCCACTTCCTCGATGCTGTGGCTGACCAGGACGAGTGTGACGCCTTTCTCCCTCCACAGCGAGAGCAAAAGGTTCTGGTGCGCCTCCCGGGTGAGGGCGTCCAGGGAGGAGAAGGGCTCGTCCATGATCAAGAGGTCCGGGTCCAGGGCCAGGGCGCGCGCGATGGCGACCCGCTGGCGTTGGCCCCCCGAGAGCTGCCGGGGATAGCGATCGGTCAGCTCGGCGATCCCCAGCTCCTCCAGGATGGGCAGGACGCGCCGCCTTCGCTCGTTCTGGGGCGCCCCCCGGATGCGGAGCCCCAGCGCGGCGTTCTCGAAGACGGTCTTCCAGGGGAACAGGCCGTAGTGCTGGAGGATGACCGCCGTCTTTTCGCGGGGCCCCCGGACCTCGTCCCCGCCGACCCGCACCCGCCCGGCGCCGGGCCGACGAAGTCCCGCCAGGTTGTAGAGCAGCGTCGTCTTGCCGCAGCCGGAAGGCCCGATGACCGCTAGGCTCCCCCCGGCGGCGACGGTCAAGGAGATGTCCTCCAAGACGGGCTGAGGCCCGTAGGCGAAGCACAGCCTCTCCACCTCGATCATGCGTCAATCCGTCGTCCGTCGTCCGCCCCGGGGGCCTTGGGGTCTTTCAATCCAGGAGCGCACGGGTCGTGAGGGTCTCAAACGTCACGGGGTTCTTGAGCAGTCTCTTTTCCCCCGCCCAACGGATGACGTCCGCCACGTGTTCCGGGTCCGGCAGGCGCAGCCTGGGGAAGGGGACGACCCGGTAGGCCTCTTTGAGGAGCTTCGGCAGCCGGGCCTTTTGGACCAGGAGGTCCTTCCAGGAATTTGGGTCCCGGTTGACGGCGTCCACGGCTTCGTTGTAGGCGCGGGCGTACGCCTTGAGGGCGGACCGCTTCTCGCGCAGGGCCCGGCCCGTGAAGATGGTCACGGACTGGGAGAGGTTCTCCCGGACGTCGTCCGCCAGGGGCTTCGCGCCCTGCAAAATGGCCAGGCTGGCCAGGGGGTCGGGCAGGGTGGCCGCCCGGATCTGGCCCGTCATGAGCATCTGGAAGCGCAGGGGGATCTTCTTCACCTCGATGGTCTGGATGTCCTCCTTCCGGAACCCCCGGGCCTGCAGGATGCGGTCGGTCACGAACTCGATGATGGTGTTGGAGGAGACCCCGATGGGCACGCCCCGTAGCTCCTCCAGAGACTTCGGACCGTTCTTGGGGGCGGCCAGGATGTAAATGACCCCCTCTTTCCCGACGGCCCCCAGCAAGAGCGCCGCCACGGCCATGTCCACGCCGCGGGATTTGAGCAGGGTGGAGGTCACGGTGTCGTTCAGGGCGCCGTCAATCGCGCCCGACTGGAAAGCCGCGTCCCGCTCCAGCGCGCTGGCGAAGGACAGCGTCTCGAAGGTGAAGCCGTGCTTGCGGTCCAGTCCCCTCTCGGGAATGACGAGATACGGCAGGGCGTCTACGATAGGCAGGATGCCCAGGCGGATTTCTCCCCCCGCGGCGCCGGCGGTCGGCGCTCCCGCGGGAGAGAGGAGAAGCACCAAGGCCAAAAACCAACCGAAGACCATCCGACCCGAGGCTCGAAGCTTCAACGCTGACCCTCCTTTCTTGGCAAGAGGGAGTCCTTTCCCCGCGCGCGGGTTATGCGCTTCACACCGGGGACCGCCAAAGGGCATCGGTGATGACCCCCACTCCCAGGATGACGCTGAACCAGGCGTTGAGGTGGAAGAAGGAGAAGTCCACCCGGGAGAGGTCCCCGGGACGGACCAAATAATGCTCGCACACCAGGAGGGCCGAACCCAGGGCCCAGGCCGCCCAGTAAATCGCCCCCAGATTCCCCAGCCATCCCACCGCGAGGAAAGAAACAGCCGTCACCAGGTGCAGGGCCTTCGATGCCCGAAGCCCCGCCGGGATGCCGAACCTTGCCGGAACGGAATGGAGCCTTTCGGCCCGGTCAAAATCCACGTCCAGGCACGCGTAGATCAGGTCGAACCCGGCCACCCACGCCGAAGCGCCGAGGGCGAGCCACAGCGGGATCGCCGTCAGGTCTCCGCGGACGGCGATCCAGGCCCCCGCGGCGGCGCACCCGTAGACGGCCCCCAGGAGCCCGTGGGTGCCCCACGTCCAACGCTTGGAGTAGGAATACAGAACGATGGCTCCAACGACAACCGGCGAAAGCCAAAGCGTCAGGCGGTTCAGCATGGCCGCCGCCAGGAGGAACAAGCCGAGCGAGGCGACCAGGAACGCCCAGATCCCCTTCCCGTCGAGGATGCGGCGAAAGGCCGTCCGGTCCCGCGTCCTGGGATTCCTCAGGTCGAACTCCTTGTCGGCGAGGCGGTTGAGGGCGAAGGCGAAGTTTCGCGCGCCCACGGCCGCCGCGATGATCCAGGCGAGCGACCCGGGGGAGGGGATCCCCCGAGCGGCGAGAAACGCGCCCGCCAGCACGATGGGCAGGGCGAAGACCGAGTGCTCGAACTTGACCAGGCGGAAGATCTGGGCGGCCGTGTGGATGAAGCCTCGGAGCGGATTTTCTCCGCCCTCCCTCCCGCCCCTGCGTCCCGCTTTGCGCCGTCCGGTCCCGCCGGCGAGGCCTTCACGTCCGGCCCGGATCAAAGCCGTACTCCTTCCACCTGCGGTTGACCAGGGACTTGACCTCCCCGGACATGCGGGCGACGGCGGGCCACCCGCGCTCGAACCCCTCCTCTTTCCACTTCCGGGTGGCGTCGACGCCCATCTTGGAGCCCGCGGTGAAGCGCGGGGAGGCGTGGTCCAGGACCTCCGCCGGCCCGTCCACGAAGCAGACGTCGCGGCGGGGGTCGATGTGGCTCAAGGCGATCCAGGCGGCCTCGCTCAGGTTCTGGACGTCCACGTCCTCGTCCACCACGACGATGACCTTGGCGAACATCATCTGCCCCATGCCCCACAGGGCGTGCATCACCTTGCGGGCGTGAAAGGGGTAGCGCTTGCGGATGGACACGATCACCAGGTTGTGAAACGCCCCCTCCGCCGGCATGTGGATGTCCACCACTTCGGGGAGATGCATCTGGATGAGGGGCAGGAAGATGCGCTCGGTCGCCTTCCCCAGGTAGAGGTCCTCCATGGGGGGCGGCCCGACGACGGTGGTGGTGTAGATGGGGTTCCGGCGGCGGGTGAAGCACGTGAGATGAAACACTGGGTAGTCGTCGGCCAGCGAATAAAACCCCGTGTGGTCGCCGAAAGGGCCTTCCCGGCGCAATTCCCCCGGCTCCAGGTATCCTTCCAGGACGATGTCGGCGTCGGCCGGCACCTCCAGATCCACCGTCTCGCACGGGACGAGGCGCACCTTCTTTTGACGCAGGAAGCCTGCGAAGAGGAGCTCGTCCATTCCCGGAGGAAGCGGGGAGGTGGCGACATAGGTGAGGATGGGGTCTCCGCCCAGGGCCACGGCCGCCTCCATACGCTTTCTCGCTTCCACGTGCTCGTGGTAGTGCCGGGCCCCGTCGTGGTGCCGGTGCCAGTGCATCCCGGCGGTCGCCCGGTCGAAGACCTGCATGCGGTACATCCCCACGTTGCGCTTCCCGGACAGGTCCTTGGTGTACACCTGGGGCGTCGTGATGTACCGTCCGCCGTCCTCCGGCCAGCACTGCAGGGCGGGGATGAAGTCCAGGGCCGCCCCCTCTCGGACGACCACCTCCTTGCACGGGCCGCTCGACACGACCTCGGGTCCGATGTTGGCGAGCTTCAAAAGGGGCGGCAGGCGCTTCAGCTTTTCGATGAGGGTGGGGGGGATTTCGAGGTTGGCGAGCTCGCGGATGCGTGTGGCCACGTCTTCAAAAGAGGACACCCCCAGGGCCATGCACATCCGCCTCTCGGAGCCCAGGGCGTTGATGAGCAGGGGGACGCCGTGCCCCTTCACCCGCTCGAACAAAAGGGCCGGGCCGCCGCCCTTCACCACTCGGTCGGCGATCTCGGCGATCTCCAGGACCGGATCGACTTCCGCCGGGATGCGCTTCAGCTCCCCCGCCGCCTCCAGGGCGGCGACGAACTCCGCCGTGCTGTCGTACGCCATCGCTCGACACCCAGGGGCTTGTGAACGGGTTCTCAAATCCCATCATACCACAGGGGGTCCGGAGGCCGGCCCTGGTGCGAAAAAGCCTTCCGGGGGGGCCGGGGGAGGTCGCAGACCTCAAGCCGCCTTCAAAAAAGTCCCCCCGGCTTTTCCGACATCTTGAGGTCTGTGACCTCCCTATTCGATGATCTTCGGGACCTTGTAATGGCCGCGCTCGGCCGAGGGGGCGAGGGCGAGGAAGTCCTCCTGCGGAAGCGGATGCTTCACCTCGTCCTCCCGGAAGACGTTCTGCATGGGGAGGACCGTGGTGACCGGCTCGATGCCTTCCGTGTCCACCTCATTCAGCACGTCGATGTAGGTCAGGATGTTCCCGAGCTGCTCCCGGAAGCGCTCCAGCTCTTCTCCGGAGAACTTCAGCCGGGCCAGTTCCGCCACATGTTCGACCTGCTCGCGCGTCAGCTTCATCCTCCGTCCTTTCCTGGAGAGGGCGTCTCCCAATAATGTAGCGGACGGACGGCCTCGTGGCCAGCCCCTCCCCGCGGGGCGGCGTCGGGCGGGATCACCCGGCCCGCCGCAAGGGCGCGTACCTGACCACCAGCCGCTTCGTGCCCCCGGCGAACCGGACGGACACCTGGAGGTCGTCGCCCGACCCTTTCCGGTCCACAATGGTCCCAGGCCCGAAGTGCTCGTGGATGACCCGGACGCCCACCGCCCAGGGGTCCCGATGATCCTGTCGGCCGCTGGAAAGTCCGGTGGTCTCCTTCAAGACCGCACCCCGCGGGGCCCGCTTCGAAGGGAGGGTCGCGTCCGGGAGGGCGCTTTCTCCCTCGCGGACGAGGGCGTCCTCCGGGATCTCGGCGAGGAAAAGGGATTCGGGGTTCGAGCGCGTCTGGCCGTTCAGCGTCCGGGTGAGGGCGCGGGTCAGAAACAGGCGGTCCTTGGCCCGCGTCATGCCCACGAAAAACAGCCGGCGCTCTTCCTCCACGTCTCCCTCCGGCCCCCGCAGGGACTGGCCGTGAGGGATGAGGCCGTCCTCCACCCCCGTCAGAAGGACCGTCTCGAACTCGAGGCCCTTGGCGGCGTGAAGCGTCATCAGGAGGACTTGGCCCGTCTCCTCCCCTGGGGCGTCCACATCGGAGAGGAGGGCCGTCTCCTGGAGGTACTCGCCCAGTCCCGGCGCCTCGCCGTTCGCCTCCATCCAGCGGGATTGAAACTCATCGACGGAGCGCCGGAACTCCTCCAGGACCTCCTCCCGCCCCGCCTGCCTGCCGAACTCACCATACCCCGTCCGGTCCAGGACGCCTCGCACCAGGTCCGCGACCGGCAGCCGATCGGCTTCCCGGCGGAGCCCCTCCATCAAGGCGCGAAAGGCCGCGAGCCGGTTGGCCGCGGCGCCCCCGAAGGTGTCCCCCGCCTCCCCGATGGCTTCCCAGAGGGGTTTCCCCGCTTCCTTCGCCTGCTCCTTCAGGCGGGAGACCGTGGCCTCGCCGATCCCCCGCGGGGGGGCGTTGAGGATGCGCAGCAGCGCGTCGTCGGCCCTCGGGTTGGCCAAGACCTTGAGATAGGTCACGAGGTCTTTCACTTCCTTCCGGTCGAAGAAGCGCAGCCCGGCCACCACCCGGTGGGGGATCCGGCGGCGGCGGAAGACCTCCTCGAACGGGCGGCTCTGGGCGTGGGTCCGGAAGAAGACCGCCGCCGTCGGCCGCTCGCGGGGGCTTTCCCCTTTCGCGAGGGACAGGATCTGGGAGGCGACGTATTCGGCCTCGGCGGTTTCATCGCGGGCGACGTACAGGGTGAGCTTTTCCCCCGCGGCGCGGGTGGGGACCAGGGATTTGGCGCGCCGTCGGCGGTTGCGGGCGATGACCCCGGCGGCCCCGCGCAGGATGGTGGCCGAGGAGCGGAAGTTCTCCTCCAGCCGGATCACCCGGGCCCCCGGGTATTCCCGCTCGAACTGGAGGATCCCCTCCACCTCCGCCCCCCGCCACCGGTAGATGCTCTGGTCCTCGTCGCCCACCACGCAGAGGTTCTCCCCGTCCCCCGCCAGGAGCTTCAACAGGCGGTGCTGGGCGCCGTTGGTGTCCTGGTACTCGTCCACCAGGACGTGGCGGAAGCGGGAGCGGCAGGCGGCGAGGACGTCGGGGCGGTCTTCGAAGAGCCGCAGGGTGAGCAGGAGCAGGTCGTCGAAATCGGCGGCGTCCGACTCGCGCAGCCGCCGCTGGTAGGCCGGATAGACCTGCCGGGCCCTGGCGTCCAGGCCGAAGTCCAGCCCCTGGAAATCCTCCGGCCCGAGCCCCTGGTTCTTGGCCCTTCGGATCGCCGCCAGGAGGGCGCGCGGCGGATACATCTCCCGGTTGATCCCCAGGTCGGAGGCCACGGCCGCGACCGCCGCCGCGCTGTCGGCGTCGTCGTAGATGGTGAAGCCGGGCGAAAGGCCCACGGCCCGCCCTTCTCTCCGGAGGATGCGGGCGCAGGCGGAGTGAAACGTGGCGATCCAGGGGAGCCGGCCGGACTGCGGAGGGGAGTCGAGGGGCTCGCGGCTTCTCCCGCCCGCCCCGTCGCCTGCCTCCTCCCGCTTCCCGGCCAGGAGGCAAAGGGCCCGCTCGCGCATCTCTGCGGCCGCCTTGTTGGTGAAGGTGAGGGCGAGGATCTCTTCCGGCCGGGCGAGGCCGGAGGCGATCCAGTAGGCGACCCGCCGGGTGACCACGCGGGTCTTTCCGGAACCCGCCCCCGCCAGGACCAGCAAGGGAGATCCCTGGTGGAGGACGGCTTCCCGCTGGCTGGGGGTCAGGTCTTCCAGGTAAGGGTTCACGGGCGCCTCACGTCCTGGGGATCACATCCATCCCCCTCGCCTCGGGGCGGACGATGGCATCGGCCGGATAGAAGCCCTTGCGAACCGTGGCGGTCGAGTAGATCCAGGTGCGGGGCCCCACGAAAGTCCCCGGCGAGGTGACCGCGTTGCAGCCGATCTCCACATCGTCCCCCAGGACGGCGCCCAGCTTGCGGAGGCCCGTATCGAGCCGGTCTTCGCCCCGGCCGAGGACGACGGTGGATTTCACGCGGCCCGCCTTCTGCTCCGGGGTGCGCAGCTCGAGGTTCGCCAGCTTCGTCCCCGCTCCCAGATTCACACGCCGTCCCAGGAGGCTGTCGCCCACGTAGGCGAAGTGCCCCGCCTCGGCCCCGTTGAAGAAGACGGAGTTCTTGACCTCGGTGACGTGGCCCACGATGGCTCCCTCCCCGACGATCACCTCCCCCCGGAGGTAGGCGCCCTGTCGGATCTCCGCCCCCGACCCGATGAGGGCCCCCGTCTTGATCAAGACCCCGGGCTCCAGCGCCGCCCCGGACCGGATGAGGATCCGCAGGCGGGGGAGGCACAGGTCCTCTTTTAGTCTCACCGGCGCCTCGACGGTGATCATCCCCGCGTGCACGGCGATGCCGGGGGGCGGCGCGCCGGAAGCGCTCCGCGTTTCGGCGAGGACTTCGTCGATGTGAGCGGCGATGCGCGGGACCCCCTCCCACACCCGCCCGACGCTCCGGAAAAGCCCCGTGACCCAGGGGTCCTCATCCCCGGGGAAGTAGAACTCCCGCCGCGTTTCCATCCCGTCCATCATTCCGGCCTCCCGTGCGCCGCTTTTCCCCTCAGCGAGATTTCCCTCCCGTACCAGCGGCCCAGCTCGGTCGCCGCCAGCCTTCCCCCCTCTCGTCGGATGAGGCCCTGGCGTTCCATCTCTTTCAGGAGGCGGGCGGCTTCCACGTCTTTTCCGATCCAGGCCCCGGCCTCCTCCAAAGACATCGCCTCCCGAAGGAGCCGGCTCAGGAGGGCGGCCTCGGCGGACCCATAGGGGTGCCCTTCGCGCTTGAGGTCCAGGAGCAGGGCCTTCAGCGCCTCCCCGGCCACGAAATCGAGGGCCGCGGCGTCCTCCGCTCCCCCTTGCGCCGTGACGCCGGTCCGCTCCTCGGTGCCGGAGTTCCGGACGAAGACGCCCGCCCGCCGGACGCCGTCCCCGTCCTCCAGGGCGACGTAGAGCATGCCGGGGTCTTCAGGGGCGTGGACCCGCCTCATCCGATACCTCTGGCCGAACCGCACCTCGCACGCCGCGTGCAGAAGACGGTTCATCCTCTCCCAAGCCTCCGTCCCCGGCGTGAAACGGGCGCGGTCCGTATAGAAGGCGTAGAGCGTCCGGCGGTATCCGGCCTCGAAGGGACGGCAAACCGCGCCGATCCACTCCTGCGGACTTCTTCTCCCTGGGGCCGGGCGGCGCATCGCCGCGAAGGCGTTCACGGCCGCCTTGAGGCCGTTGCCCGCGAAGACCGGGCAGGGGCACGTCTCTCCGCTCCGTCCCAACGTCACGTGATGCCCTGAGGCCTCGCTCCCGACGGCGAAAGGGACCCTTCCCGGGGCGAAAAGAGGGGCGGGCGGCACGCCGCTCAGGGCCCGGCAGAACTCTCCGAGGGAGCGGGCGTCGCCCTCTCCGGCCTCCAGCGCCTTCAGCTCGCTGCCGGAGCCCCCCTCGGCCTCGGCCAGCGCCCGCGCCCACGAAAGCCCCGCCCGCCAGAGCAGCCACTTGTCTCCGACGGCCGTCCACTCGGACCGGAACCCCAGAAGCGCCGCCGCCCCCCCGGCCGCCAGGTCGCTGTCCACGGTGTTGACGTACAGGGCGCCCCGGTACGCATCGGGATGCGAGGAGGCGAAGTGCCGCGCCAGGTGAAGCCCGACCCGATCTCCGTCCAAGACGGCCAGTCCGTCGCGGAAAGGATCGTACACGAGAAGGACGCACCGGTCCCCGTCGCCGTCGAAGACGGCGGCCGCGGCCCACGCCCTCCCGGCCAGGAGGTCTTGGCGGCGGCCTCGGGCCGCATCCAGAAGCGCCGCCACGCCCGCGTGACCGGAGAGGTCTCTGCCTCCGTCGCCCGCGCAGTCGCGGCCCACCCACCGGACCTGCTCCAGCTCGACGACTCCCCCTCCCCGGTTCACGGGGGCTCCCCGGCCGTTCACCTCGACGACCTCCCGGGCGCCCAGCCGCCGGAACGCCTCCCGGGCGATCCCGGCCAGCCCGCCCCCCGAGGCGTCGATCACCAGGAGGAGGTCGGCGAGAGGGCCCGCGCGGGCTCCCCCCTCCGGCCCGCCGGGGACCGGAAGCCAGGAATTGTAAGGATCGCACGTGTACTCCACGAACAGCGACCGGGCCTCGGCCGCCCACTCCAGGGGCTCCGTCTTCGGCCCGGCGGAGGCGGCCGGCCGACGGTCGCCCAGGGCGTACACCCGGCGGGTCAGACGGGTTTCATCCGCCGGGTAGAGCTTCGTCGCCAGGGGGCCGAGGAAGAGCTTCAGGCCGTTCTGGCTCTCCGGGTTGTGAGAGGCGGTCACCATAATCCCGGCCCTGGTCCCGCGATGGATCATGGCCAGGGGGAGGGCGGGCGTCGGCACCGTCCCCAGTACGATGGGTTTCCGGCCGGACAGGCGGACCCCCCGGACGACGGCCCCCGTGAACGCGCCCTCCCGGTCCCGCGGGTCCCAGCCTACGACCACCTCCTCGCCCGGCGCCGTCTCCTCCTCGGCGAAGGCTCTCGCGTACAGCTCGGCGAAAGACGGCGTCAGCTTCTCCGTCCGCAAGAACGCCCCCACGGGATCGCTCCGGCTTTCCGCGTCGTCGGGGGCGACCACCCCCCGGATTCCGTCGGTTCCCTGAAGCCGGTCGGGTCTGGCGGTCACGTGCGTTCCTCCGCGAGGGTCCACCCTCGCCGTTCGTCAGTATATCCCCTGTCGTCGCGAGGCGCGGTCTTGCAAAAGCGTGTCCCGAACGGAAGCCCTGGGCGAAGCGAAGGGGCGGTCGAGGAAAGCCCCCGGCGTCCCCCTAGGCGACGGTGACGGACTTGGCGAGGGAGCGGGGTCGGTCGATGTTTCGCTTGAGTCCCGTGGCGGTGAAGTAGGCGAAGAGCTGGCCGGCGATGAGGTGGAGGAAGGGCGTCACCAACAGGGGCGCCCGGGGCAAGGCGATGGTCTCGTCACAGATGGCGGCGGCTTCCCTGTCGCCCTCGGTGTGGACGCCCAGGACGTATCCCCCCCGGGCCTTGATCTCCTCGGCGCTGCTCAGCGAAAGGGTGTACAGGTCCCCGGCGGCGGGCGGCGGGATGAAGACCATCGAGGCCATGCGGTCGTCGATGAGCGAGATGGTCCCGTGCTTCAGGAAACCGGCGGGCATCCCCTCCGCGTGGAGGTACGTGACCTCCTTCATCTTGAGGGCGGCCTCCATGGCGATGGCATAGTACACCCCGCGGCCGAGGTAGAGCCAGTTGGTGCGCTCCAGGCACCGGTGGGCGACGGTGTGGATGAATCCCGAGCGTTCGTTGAGGATGGTCTCGATGAGGCCCGGAAGCTGCGCGACCTCGCCCCGCAACGCCTCCCGCTCCCCCTCCGAGAGGTGGCCCGTGAGGCAGCCTAGCTCCAGGGCGATGAGCAGAAGGATGATCATCTGAGAGAGGGCGGCCTTGGTGCTCAGCACGCAGATCTCGGGGCCCGCCCCCTGGGCGATCACGGAGTCCGCCAGCCGCGCGATGGAGGAGCCCATGACGTTGACGATGGCGGCCGTTCGGGCGCCCTTCTCGCGGGCGAAGCGCAGGGCGCTGAGCGTGTCGTACGTCTCGCCCGACTGGGAGGAGACCAGCACCAAGGTCCGTCCGTCCGCCTGGGCCAGCTCCCGGAACTCGTCGCTGCTCACGGCCGGGAGGAACCGGTTCGCCAGCCTGGAGAAGAGGTATTGGCCGGTGAGGCTGACGTAGTAGGTCGTGCCCGTCCCGATCAGGTACGTCCGCGCGGATTCCTCCATCCAGCCCGCCAGCCGGCTCAGCTCCGCGCGGTCCAGGCCCAGGGCGTGCTCGACGGTGCGGGGCTGCTCGTAAATCTCCTTGAGCATGTAGTGGGGATAGCCGCCGCGCTTGGACATCTCGGCGTCCCACTGGATCTCCATGACGTTTTTGCGGACGGTCCGGCCGGTCAGGCAATCCTTCACCGTGAAGCCGTCGCGGGTGACGATGGCCATCTCCCCGTCGTCCAGGACCACGGCGTGTTTGGTGAACTCGATGAAGGCGTTGAAATCTGAGCCGATGAAGTTGCAGCTCTCGCCGACGCCCAGGATGAGGGGGCTCTCCTTTTTGGCGCACAGGATGCGGTCTTTTTCCGGAAGGGCGATGACGGCGAGGGCGAACGTCCCCTTGAGCTCCCGCACGGCGCGCCGGAAGGCGTCTTCCAGGTGCAGGCCGGCGTCCAGGTTTTCTTCGATGAGGTGAGCGACCACCTCGGTGTCGGTTTCGGATCGGAAGATGTGGCCGCCCGCTTGCAGCCGCTCCCGCAGATCCCGGTAATTGGCGATGATCCCGTTGTGGACGACGGCGATCTCCCCCTTGCAGCAGGTGTGCGGGTGGGTGTTCTCCTTGCTGACTTTCCCGTGGGTGGCCCACCGGGTGTGGGCGATGCCGATGTCCCCGCCGACCTCCGTCAGCCCCTCCAGGGCGTTGACCTCATCGACGGTGCCGACGTTTTTCCGGATCTCGATCCTCCCGTTGTTGATCAGGGCCACGCCGCAGGAGTCGTAGCCCCGGTACTCCAGATTCCGGATGCACTGGAACAGGTCGGCGGCCACGGCCCGGTGGCCCGCCACGCCGGAGATCCCGCACATCCGCCTAGACCTCCAGGGGGACGGTGCCGTGATGGGCGATGATGCTTCCGCTGCGGATCACCGTCCCCGCCAACAGGGTGTTGCCCGCTCCGATGGCGGCGCCGTCCCCGATGAACGAGCCCAGTTTGGGCATGCCGGTCTCTATGGTCTTTCCGTTCACCACGGCCCGGACGTTCGTTCCGTCCAGATTGATGTTGACGGTCACCGTGCCGGACCCGATGTTGGCCCCCTCGCCCACCACGC
The DNA here is from genome assembly GCA_016190025.1 of Candidatus Tectimicrobiota bacterium. Next base: position 26,302 of record JACPRG010000121.1, on the reverse strand, counting down.
TGTCGCCGATGAAGGAGAGGCGGCCGACCTTCGTCGGGCCGAACAGCACGCAGTTCTTCAGCTCGACGCCGTACCCGATGACCGAGTGGGGCCCGATGCTGGTGTACGGGCGGATCAGAACGTTGTTCCCCACGAACGTGCCGCTTCCCAGATAGCAGGGGCCCTCGATGACCGTTCCCGAGAGGATCTTGACCCCGGGCTCGATGCGGACGGGGCCGTTCACGTGGACCCAGCCTCGAAGCTCCGCCGAGTCGGAAACCACGGCCTCGTGCCATGTGTCCATGACCATCCGGTTCGCCCGCAGGATGTCCCAGGGGTTCTTGACGTCCACCCAGTCCTGCTCCCAGATGCAGGAGTGGAGCCCGTCCCTCTCGATCAGGTCGGAGAGGGCCTTCCCCATATCCGCGCCGGCCGCGTTGAGCCCCCCGAAGAACCTGTGCGGGAGGATGAAGACGCCCGCCAAAACGTAATTGCCGGAGCCGACCTGCATGGGCTTCTCCACCAACCGGGTGATGCGCATCTCGTCGTCCAGATACACGTTGCCGAAGGCCTCCGCCGAAGGCGTCAGGCAGATGGCCGCCACCGGTGCCTTGAAGGAGTTGAAGCTTTGCAGGGTTTCCAGGTAGATGTTCCCGGTCGTCACCACGTCCCCGTAGACCAGCAGGAAGTTCTCCCCCGGGTGGATGCGTCCTTCCGCCTGCAACAGGGCGTTTCCGATCCCGAGGCGCTCTTCTTCCTGGCTCACGTACGCGATCCGGACCCCGAAGCGGCTCCCGTTGCCGAAGTAAGAGACGATCCGTTCCTTCTGGTGGCCGACCACCAGGATCAGGTCGACCACGCTGGCCGTCCGGAGATGCTCGATGGTGGACTCCAGGAGGTACCGGCCGCTGGCGTGGATCATGGGCTTGGGCCGCGAGGAGGTGAAGGGGGGGAGGTTGTCGCCGCCCGCCGCCAGGATGATTGCCTTCATGACAGGACCTCCCAGGTCCGCCGCCCGCCGCCGGAGGAGATCGCCGACAGGACAGACGGCAAACCGGCGATGCCGGGTTCCCGGACCGAAGAGACGGCCCATCCCACGCCTGATTATATAGGCCGGCGCCGCCGAGGGGCAACGGGATCTGGAGACGCTCGCATCCGGCGGCGAAGAGGGACGGCCGCTTTCGGCCGGGGCGACGCCCGCCAAAAGGGACTAGCGGCGCTGGTGGATGCCCAGGTCTTTGAGCTTCGCGCGGAGGGTGTTCCGGTTGATCCCCAGGACGTTGGCGGCTCGGATCTGATTTCCGGCGGTTTCCCCGAGAACCATCTCCAGAAGGGACTTCTCGATGCACCGCATGACGAAATCGAACAGGTCCCCCTTCTTGGAGGGGTCGGCCTTGCGCACCATCTGCCGCAGCCGGCCGATCAGGGCGTCGGACAGGTCCTCCAGCGACCGCAGACCGTTCAGCTCCCGCTGCATCCGCTGGATCTCCAGCGCCCGCCGGATGAGCGCGCCCGCCTCTTCGGCCAGGAAGGGCTTCGTCAGGAGCCCGAAAATCCCGGAGCCGACGACCTCCACGGCCTTTCGCTTCGTGGAGGCGGAGGCCATCACCACTAGGCGCGAGGTCCCGCTTTGGAGGTGAGCCGGGTGGAAGAAAACGTCGTTGGGGAAGGCCGCGAACGCCAGCAGATACCGTTGCCCCTTGAGGTCTTCCGGACCGAGGCCATCCTCACACGGATGCAGGGAAACCCCGAGCGTTTTCGCGCCTTCCGCAAGGAGGGCGTGCGTCCTCTCATCGGGATCCAGGACAATGACCCGCTCGGTGGCAGGAGGATTCAAAGGACTGGACTCCGAGATGCATCCGCCACGTCAAGGCCCCCAGCCTCCCGGCCCTGGGAGCATCACGGCGTCTGCTGCGTGGGTGAATGGATTCTGAATGTCATGGATGCTAGCAAGCCCACCTGAGCAGGTCAAGAAAAAAAGAGGGCCGGGAAAAATTTCGCCCATCGGGCTGTTGCACGGCGCGGGGTCCTGAACCGCGGGACTTGACGAGGCGTTTTTGGGAATACTCCCCCCGCCCGAGGACTGGGGGGGCGCCCCGCCTTTTCAACGCCGGAGAAAAGCCCTGCGCCGTTAGTCGGTGGTGGACTTGGCCGGCTCCTGGGTCTTGGAAGACCCTTCCGTGGACTTGCCGGACGTCCCCCCGCTGCCGGATTCGCCCTTCATGGCGGCCTTGCGCTCTTTGGACGGATAGTCCGTCACGTACCAGCCGTTTCCCTTGAGCACGAAGGCGCTTCGGGAAATCCGGCGCTGGGCCTTCATCCGCCCGCAGGAGGGGCATTTGCGGATGGGGGGATCGGAGAGCTTTTGGATTCTCTCGAATTCATGTCCGCAGGCGTGGCAAGAATATTCGTAAATGGGCAACTTCCTCTACCTCCACTTCTCTCCCATCGGAGCGAACACCGCCCCGATGGACGAAAAGAATTACACGAGGGTCAGCCAGTGTCGGTGGGCCTCGTCCTCGCCCCGCACCACCTGGAAGAAGGCTTCCTGGAGGTCTCGGGTGACGGGCCCGGGCTGACCGCAGCCGATCTTGCGGCGATCGACCTCCCGGATCGGTGTAACCTCCGCCGCCGTCCCGGTGAAAAAGGCCTCCTCTGCGATGTAGAGCTCATCCCGCGCGAAGGGCTCCTGGGAGACCCTGAGCCCCCGGGCCTCCGCCAGCCGGATGACGGTGTCCCGGGTGATGCCTTCCAGCACCCCGACCAGGGGGGGCGTCTTGAGGGCCCCCCCCCGGACGATGAAGATGTTCTCCCCCGATCCCTGGGCCACCATCCCCGCCGCGTCCAGCAGGACGGCCTCGTCGTAGCCGTCCCGCACCGCCTCCATCTTGGCCATCTGGGAGACGGCGTAATTGGCGCAGGTCTTGGATTTGGTCATGTAGCTGTTGACGTGGTGGCTGGTGAAGGAGCTGACCTTGGCCCGGATCCCCTTCCTCAGGCCCTCCTCGCCCAGATAGGCCCCCCACTTCCAAACGGCCCCGGCCATGTGCACCGGCGCCTTGGCATTGGCCACCCCCATCTCGCCGTAGCCCAGATAGATAATCGGCCGGATGTAGCAGGAGGTGAAGCCGTTGCGGCGGATCAGATCGATCATCGCCTGGCTGGTCTCCTCCTGGTCCATGTTGGGGGTGATGCCGATGATGTGGGCCGACCGATAGAGGCGGTCCATGTGATCCCGGAACCGGAAGATCGCCGAGCCTTTGGCGGTCTCGTAACAGCGGATCCCCTCGAAGGCGCCCAGACCGTAGTGGAGGGTGTGGGTCAGGATGTGGACCTTCGCATCCTCCCAGCGCACGAACGACCCATCCATCCAGATCTCTTTGGCGGACTCCATTCGCCGTGACTCAACCTGACAAGGGGTCCCAGGGGAAAGGCACGTCCATCTGTGTCCAAAAAACTAAATTTACAACAAGGCCGGTCAAATTTCAACAAAACCCACAAGGTCCCGCGGAAGGGGGGCTTTCAGGCAGGCCCCCGGGAAAACCCCGGCCTTCTACAGCTTCTCCCGCCTTTCCTCTTTTCGGAACGCCCCGCAGTAATTGAAGTAGACCTGGACCTGCCGGCGGAAGCGGTACCAGATCCACGGGACGAAGTCCCGCTCCTCCACGGGCCGAAGCCCCAACTGGGCGAGGTACTCTTTCGCGTCCTCCAAGGGCCCGCGCGAGGTAGTGGAAAACATCCCCGCGGCGATCTTGAACGGGTCGGTGAAGAGCAGGAGCCCGCCGGTCCGGAGGACCCGCGCCGCCTCCCGGAGTGGCGTGTGCGGGTGGACGACGTCCACCACGTTGGCGCTGGCGACCGCATCGACGGAGCCGTCCTCCCAGGGGAGGATCGTGCAGTCGGCCACCAGCGCCTCGACGTTCGGGCGGCGAGCGAGCGTCAGGTCCCGGGGAACGTGGGCGTCGCGCTCGGTCCGGACGAAGTGCTGGCCGTAGGGCCTGGGGCGGTGAAGAAGGATCGAGCGGGCCAAAAGGACCGAGCTGAAGGAGAGGTCCACCCCGATGACGGTCTCGTAATGCTCGGCCAGCCGGTACACGAGCCCCCCGGCGCCGCAGCCCGCGTCCACCGCCAGCCTGTTGCGCTCCCGGTGCGCGGCGGTTTCCGGGGCCTGCCGGTGCGTCCGGCCCATCTCCGCCAGAGCGTCGTAAGGGCTCCTCCCGCCCCACTCGTCCAGGAAGGCCCGGAAGCTGGCGGGAAGGGGGGCATCGGCCAATAGGTCCGACACCCGCTCGTAGTGGAGGATGGCGTTGGAGTCCACCGAATCCTGGCGCTTGGGGACTTCGTAGAGGTCGAAGTGCTGGTCGAGAAGCCACTGGCGGGCGTCCTCCGAGAGGCAGGCGTGGAGGCCCGCGAACGGCATCATTGAGGAAAACCGCGCGCCCAGGTAGAGCCGCGGCTTGGGGAGCAGAATCAGCACCCCGCCCAGGACGGGATACCAAGCCCCGCAGGCCTCGCAAACCACGTTCCCCTCGAGGAGCTCGTCCAGGTCGTCCTCGACGGGGCGCAGGGGGATCTCCCCCGCCTCGACGGTGAGCCTGCCGCCGCAGCGCCCCATGCGCTTCGGACGGGAGGTGGGACAGGACAAGTGCTTCAGGCAGGAGATTCGCATGATGCCCCCATTATGTCATGGGACTCAGGGGGGAAGCGGCCACGGGAGGCGCGGGCCGGTGTTCAAGCCCGCCCCTTGGGGGAACTTGCCTTTCGGTCCCTCAGCCCCTCAGGTGGCAGGCCAGTTGGCGGCCGCTCGGGAGGGTTCTGAGCGCGGGGACCTCGGTCTTGCATCTCTCCTCGGCGATGGGGCAGCGCGTGTGGAAGACACAGCCGGAGGGGGGGGTGATGGGGCTCGGGATGTCCCCGCGCAGGACGATGCGGTCCCGCTTCTTCTTCGGATCCGGGACGGGCACCGCCGAGAGGAGGGCCTCCGTGTAGGGGTGGAGCGGGTTGTGGTAGAGGTCCTGGTTGTCGGCGATCTCGACGATCTTACCGAGGTACATCACGGCGATCCGGTGGCTGATCTGCCGGACGACGCTCAGGTCGTGGGCGATGAAGAGATAGCTGAGGCCGAGGTCTCCCTGGAGGTCCCGGAGCAGGTTGATGACCTGGGCCTGGATCGAGACGTCCAGGGCGGAGACGGGCTCGTCCCCGATGATGAGATCGGGGTTGAGCGCCAGGGCCCGGGCGATGCCGATGCGCTGGCGCTGCCCTCCGCTGAACTCATGGGGGTAGCGGCGCATGTGGTCGGGGGAGAGGCCCACCCGCTTGAGGAGCGCCTCCACCCGGTCCGTCCTCTCCTGCCCGGAGGCGATCTTGTGGATGGCGAAGGGCTCTCCCACGATGCTTCCCACCGTCATCCGGGGATTCAGGGAGGCGTAGGGATCCTGGAAGATGATCTGCATCCGGCGCCGCAGGGCCCGCAGGTCCTCCTTGCCGAGAGCGAGGACGTCGAGCCCATCGAACCGGACCTCCCCCGCCGTGGGCTCGATCAGGCGCAGGATGGCCCTGCCGGTGGTGGACTTGCCCGAACCGCTCTCCCCCACCAGGGCGAGGGTCTCCCCCTTTCGGATGGTGAAGCTGACTCCGTCCACCGCCTTGACGTGGCCCACGGTCTTCCCGAAGAGCCCTCCCCGGACGGGGAAGTGCTTCTTCAGGTTCTTGACTTCCAGGAGGACTGGGTCCGCGGGGGAGGGGGTCGGCATGGCAGGTCTTTCCCTTCTCACGCTCTCCGCTTCTTCGGCAGGGGATTCACCGGGTCTTCCAGCAGGCACCGGGCCGTGCGGCCCTCGGACACCGGAAAGAGCGGCGGCTCTTTCTCCTCGCACCGCTCGGCGGCGTACGGGCATCTGGGCGCGAACTTGCACCCGGCGGGCACTTCGTACAGGCTGGGGACTACGCCGGGGATCTCGACCAGGCGGCTTCCGGGCTGGGCGTCAATCCGGGGGATCGATCCCAGAAGCCCTTGGGTGTAAGGATGCCGCGGGTCGGAGAAGATCTGCTCCGCGCTCCCCTCCTCGATGATGACCCCGGCGTACATCACCGCCACCCGCCGGGACGTCTCGGCCACAACGCCCAGGTTGTGGGTGATGAGGATGATGGCCGTGCCGAAATCCTCCTGAAGCCGCTTCATCAGCTCCAGGATCTGGGCCTGAATGGTCACGTCCAGGGCCGTGGTGGGCTCGTCGGCGATGAGGATCTGGGGATTGCACGAAAGCGCCATGGCGATCATGGCCCGCTGGCGCATCCCGCCGGAGAGCTGGTGGGGATATTCCCTCGTCCGCCTCGCCGGGTCGGGGATCCCCACCTTGTCCAGCATCTCCACCGCCTTCTCCCACGCCTCCCGCCGGCTCAGGCCCTGATGGAGGGTGACGGCCTCGACGATCTGGTAGCCCACGGTGAAGACCGGGTTGAGCGAGGTCATGGGCTCCTGGAAAATCATAGAGATGTCGTTGCCCCGGACCTCCCGGATCTCTTTCTCCGAGAGGGAGAGAAGGTCCTTGCCGCGGAAGCGGATCTCGCCCGCGACGATCTTCCCCGGCGGGTCCGGGACGAGGCGGAGGAGGGAGAGCGCCGGCACCGTCTGTCCGCCGCCGGGCTCGCCCACGATGGAGAGCGTCTCCCCTTCGTCCAGGGTCAGATCGACCCCGTCCACGGCCCGGGCGACGCCATCCGCCGTGAAGAAATGGGTCTTGAGACCGCTGATTTCCAGAAGGTGTCCGGTTCCGTTCCGCGTGGACAAGCGTGTCCTCCCGCGTCTCGCGCCTGGCTCGGAAACCATCCCAAATCAGGGAGGCGGGGATTGGCAAAAAAACAGAGCGAAGGGCATCCTACCATCCGGGCTCCCGGCCCCGCAACTTGAGGTTTGTGACCTCTTGAGGTCTGTGACCTCGCCTGCGACTTCCCGGCGGGTCCCGCGGAAACCGCCGCGGCCGGGCGAGCCGCCCGCGCTTCTCTATTTTCTTATGATGAGGACCCGTCTGGGACCACAAAAATCGTCCCGCCGGGTCACGGGAACCCCGACAGAAGCGACTCGATGCGCTCCCGGGTCGGGAGAGAGGGCTGCGCCCCCCGAACCGTGCAACTCAGCGCGCCCGCCGCGCAGGCGAACCGGACGGCGCCCCGAAGGTCCATCCCCTCAGCGAGACCGACCGCCAGCGCCCCGCAGAAGGCGTCCCCCGCGCCCGTCGTATCGACGACCGCGACGCGCGGCGGCTGGATGTGTCCCGAACCCTCCGGCCCCTCGAAAACCGCCCCCTCCCCGCCCAGGGTGATGACGGCCTCCTTCACGTCCGAGCCGCGTAAGATGGTGCAGGCAGACCCCGCCGCCTCCACCGAGTCGATCTTGAGCCCCGTCAGGGCCTCGGCCTCCACCCGGTTGGGGACGAGGACGTCGGTCACAGACAACAGGTTTCTTGACACCCCTGCCCTCGGCACAGGGGCCGGATTGAGGATCGTCCTGGCGCCCGCGTCCGCGGCCAGGCGGAAAGCCGACTCCACGGCCTTCCGGTCAACCTCCAGTTGCGCCAGGACCAGGCGCGCCCCCCGGAGGATCGCCTCGCTCTCCCCGATGTCCCTGGGCGAGAGGCGCGCGTTCGCCCCGGGCGCCACGGCGATCAGGTTCTCGCCGTCCGGGCCGACCACGATCAGGGCGACCCCCGTGGGCGCCCCCGCCTCCCGGCGGAGCGCCGAGACCTCCAGCCCTTCGGACCGCAGATAGGCGGCGTAGCGGTCTCCCCGGCCGTCGGCGCCGAGCTTTCCAAGAAGGGCCACGCGGACGCTTCCCCCGCCGGCCCGATGCGCGGCGACCGCCTGATTGGCCCCCTTCCCGCCGAAGAATTCTTGAAGGTCCCCTCCCAGGACGGTCTCCCCCGGACGCGGCAGACGGGGGGCCTGGACCACCAGGTCTTCGTTGGCGCTTCCGACAACGACAACATCAGCAAAACCGCCGGGACGCGACAAATGCCTTTTCCCAGGGGGGTTTTGGAAGACCCTCCCCGCCGCAGAGCCGGGGAGAGCGCGAATCCACTTGAGGTCTGTGACCTCCAGGGTGCTCGCGGCCGCCTCGCGCCGTTCATCCTCCCAGACGGGAAAGAAAGAAGTCCAGGAACCGCTCCGCTTCCACGGCGGTGCAGACCCGGACCCGACCGCCCGGCCCTCCGCCTCGCCGGGAAGGGGCTTCCCGGGTCCTGCCTCGCTCCCGCCCCGTTCCGGTGACGACTTGCAGATACATCTCCTCCATCCGGACGAAAGAGGGGTCCAGCGCGACTCCCAACGCCAGGGGGTCGTGGAGAAAACAGCCGTCGATGCCCCGGGCCTTTCGGTGGAAGTCCATGTACGCCCGGGTGCAGTCGCGGACGAGGCGCGCGCGGGGATCGTCCCGGGGCAGGCGGTCCAGGTGCCGCTTTGTCAGGACGACCTGTCTCGTCACGTCCAGCGGGACCAGGATGAGGGGCAGGTCCTGCGCCAGCAAGACCTCCAAGGCTTCCGGGTCGGACCAGGCGTTGAACTCAGCCCCAGGCGTGACGTTGCCCGGGGCCCGGACGGCTCCGCCCATGACGACGATCCGCCGGAAAAGACGCGCGCCCTCGGGGTCCGCTTGCGCGGCGATGGCGACGTTGGTCAGGGGCCCGGTGGCCACCAAAGTCAATTCTCCCGGGGAGCGGCGGGCCCACCGCAGGAGGGCCTCGGGTGCCGGGGGGGGAACGGGGCTTTCGGGGGGGTCCGGGTAACGACGGGGGTCGACGTCGCCAAGCCCGTCTTCTCCGTGGATGTGGGAGGCCCGTTCCCCCTCGATGCCGGCAAGAGGCCCGGACGCCCCCTGGTAGACCGGAGGCCGCACCCGGCGCGCGCCCAAAGGGGCGGCCACCGCCAAGACGCGAAGCGCGTTCCGCGTACAGACCTCCACTGGCGCGTTTCCCGCAACGGTCGTCACGGCCAGGACCTGGGCTTCGGGGGAGGAGAGGGCCAGGAGCAGGGCAAGGGCGTCATCGACCCCTGGATCGCAGTCCATGAGGATCTTGCGCGGACGCATGCCCCGGGCTTAGAGAGCGGGCGGAAGGGGGTGTGGCGCGGCCTTCGCGGTGGAGGCTACTTTTTGTTGATGCAGAGGACGCTTTTCCAGTAGCCGAAGAGGTTGACCCGTTCGACTTGCTGAACACGGAGGTCGTTCTCGTGGATCAGTGTCCAGAGGTCCAGGTTTGAATTCCAGCCCATTTTGTTCCAAAGGCCGTTCGAGACCTCCTCCAGACGGGCGAGGACCGGATTCTGGCTCTTGAAGTGGTTGAGAAAAACGATCCGGCCTCCCGGCCGGCAGACGCGCTTGATTTCCTGGACGAGCTTGTTGGGGTCCGGGACGACGCTGGCCACATAGGCGGCCGAGACGCAATCGAAGCTGTTGTCGGGAAAACTCATCTGGCAGGCGTCCTGCGTCAGCAGGCTCACGTTCGCCAGTCCGTACTTCTTCACCTTCTTGGCGGCCTGGGCCAACATCTTCTCGGAGATGTCCACAGCCACCACCCTGCACCAGCCCGGGAAAAGGGGCAAGGAGAGACCCGTCCCCGTGCCGACGTCCAGCGCCCAATCTCCGGCTCGGAGCGAGAGAAGCTCGATGCCCACCTCTCGTCCTTCGGAAAAAATTCGCTTGAAAAGGAAGTCGTAAAAAGACGAATATCGGGAATATATCCTGACAACCGCATTCGTGTTGATGTTGAGGACCTCCCTGTAAGAAGACGGACGATCAGCCCTGGAGAGAGAGACAACTGCCTGCACCAACTTCAAACGGGATACGAATTTAATGGATTTGTCAATTCCCGTCAAGAAAATTGTGGTCCCGGCCGGTCGGCGGCCGGGAGTGCGACGAGGGTTCGGGGGAAGGCTGGCCCGGTGGGCCTGCCTGGCCCTGGGTCTTTTCGGGCTGGCCGCCTGTGTGACGCCCCCCCCCCGCGAGCCGGAAGTCGCCTGGACGCAAATCCCTGGCGTGTCCCCGTCCCCGGACGAGGCCACGGCGCGCCTGATCGAGGTCTTGTGGCGCCAGCAGGAGAAATCTCAGCCGGGGCGCTTCCGCCGGTTCCTCCCCCCCGTGAGGACACTCGCCGTCGGGGCGGTCGTCTCTTCCGTCACCGCCCATCGGACGCTCCTCTCAGACCGCCTGGAAGACCTGCTGGTTCGCCACCTGGAAAGGGTGAGCGGGCTGCCGGTTTCCCCGAGGCGGGAGATGGTCCGCTGGGAGGAGGACCTCCTCCAGCGCGGGGCCCAGGTCCCGCTTTCCTTCGCCTCGTACCGGGAGGAGACCAGTCTCGACGCGGCGGAGCTCGCGGCCGTGGACGCCGTCGTCCTCGGCAAATACCAAGTTGCGGGACGGGAAGTGGCCGTGAGCCTGGAGTTCATTCGCATGACGCCCGCCCTGGACCATCGGACTCTGACCCTGACGCGCGCTCGAGTCTCCTTCCCCCTGGGCGCCGTCCCGCTTTCTGAAGTCATCGCCCCGTTCCCCGCGCGCAAACGGGACATCCTTCCGCAGCCCCCGTCGGACTGGCTCTGGAACCCCATCAGCGTTTGGTACGAGGTCATCAAAGTGGAGGGGACCAGAAGCAGAGGAATGGAGGGCGCCGTTTTGAGTCCGACGGATGTCCCTTTGGTGAGTTTTATGGCCGCCCGGCCCCTCTACGTCATGGTCCTCCGGCTGGATAGCGAGGGAGAGGTACGCGTCCTCTTTCCCCCAAAAGCGGCGGACCTCAGCGAGCCGGCGGAGGTCGGGCGCCGATACGCCGTTCCCGACCGGCTGAACGCATCCTCCCGCTGGGCGGCCGCCTACGTCCTGTTCTCCGACCAGGCGTTCCGGTACCGTCGCGACGTGCTCCCCGCATTGGGGAAGGTCCTGGGAAAGGCCCGCGCCGGCGCCTCTCAGGGAATGGTCCCGGACGGTCTCCTCCTTCCCAGCGGGATTCATCAAAGGCGCCTCTGGTTCACCCAACTGGGGGAGAGATCCTGGGCCGAGCCGTCTGCCTCCAACGGGCGGGCGACGAGGAGGCCGCGCCCGTGAAGGACTGGCCGGCCCCGGGCAATCGGAACTTGCCCGGCCGCCGCCCGCCGCGCGTTGCAAAATTCGCCCCGGCCGTGGGAGCCGAGAAGAGGGGGCCTCCGCGTCGCATCCGCTCTATTCCCCCCGCGCCCCCGGTTCCCGCCCTCTGCGTATGCTACAAAAGAGAGGCAAATCCCGGCCTCGGCAATTGGTTGAAACCGGCTGGCAGGGCGGCTTGCATCGCGCCTTCGAAACCCGTCTGCTACCTTCAAGCCGGACAGGAGGGTCTATGGCCCTGGGCAGGGCGGTTCGCCTCGTTCGGTTAGCCACAGAGATCAGAGCGAACCCCAAAACCACCCCTGAGGCCCTTTGCCAAACCCTGGGGATTTCGCGGTCCCAGTTTTACAAGGATAAGCACGCGCTGGAACGGTTGGGGTTTGAATTCCGTTTCTCCCGCCGGGGAAGGGGCTTTCGGGTGACGCGCGATATTTTTCTCCCGGCCCAGGACCTGACCTTTCCCGAGCGATTCGCGCTGGTTCTGGCCGTCCGCCAGCTTTTGGACAACCGGGATTACGCCCTGGGGGTGGACGCGCTTTCGGCCATCCGGAAAATCATCGGGCAATCTCCCGACGCGCAGCGAAACCTCCTTTTGGAAACGCTCGAGGATGTGGCGCTCCGCGAAGGATTCGGGTGCAAACCGGCGGTGCTGGAGGCTTTACAGAAAGCGATGGTCAGGCGCTGGCGGGTGGTTCTCCACCACCGCTCCATCCGGGAGAACCAGCTCAAAACGTGGACGGTCGACCCCTGCGCCCTCCTCTTTCGCCGCAGGGCCCTCTATCTGGACGGCTACGCCCTGGAGGCGCGGGAGTACCGGATGTTCCGGGCCAACCGGATCGAACAAGTGGAGGTCCTTCCGATCCAGGTCCCCCCGCGGGAGGACTACTCCTTTGACCGCCGCCACGGGAGCGCCTTTAGCGTTTTTCCCGGGGAGGAGCCGATTCCGGTCCAGGTGCGATTCGACGCGTCCGTCGCCCCTTTCGTTCGTGAGACTCTCTGGCACCCTTCTCAAACGATACGAGACCTGCCGGACGGAGGAATCATCCTGGAAATCGAGGTCGCCGAACCGCGGGAGGTCGGGTGGTGGGCCTTGCAATGGGGCGCGGACGCCGAGGTTCTGGCCCCGGCAGGACTCCGCAGCACAATGGCCCGCGAGGCGAGCCGCCTCCATCGGCGATACGAAGGCGCGGCCGGCGAGAAGGAAACCTGGGCGAGGGCGGCCGAGGCGGAAGCTCCCTACCAGAAATCGGGGACGGGGGTCACGCGCGCCACCAAGCTCTCCAAACCCTGAGATCAGGCCGGCGCCGACGCTGTCCCATCACGCCGTGTTGTTCTGAAGGTGAGTCCGGATGAGGCCGCGGAGCTCCTCGTCGTTCAACTCCCGGAGTTGCGCAAAGGAAAGAAAGAGCGAACCGGACGCCCGTTTCTGGCTCCTTCGGTTGAGTTGAAAACCAGTCTTGGCGAATTGATACAGGATGTCCTCCTGGATGCCGGGAATCCCCGCCTCCAGTATCCGGCTGAGCCGCTCGGCGGCCTCCTTGCTCTCTTTTCCGGGAACACGAGGGTCCACTTCCATCTTCGCTCTCCCCAGGAAGAAATTGGATTGGCCTCTACTGAATAGTGTGGGGAACCGGATGGGGAGTGTCAACCGCCGAAGGGGTTGAAGTGCGAAGCCCGGCCCCCTTTCGGGACGCCCGCCGCGCGTCAAATTTCTCGCCGGCTCTTGCGAGTGAAAACCGACGATCATCCCCCCCCCCACGCAGGCTCGTCTATGGGGAGCGCCTCCCGTCGTTGACAGCATCCGGGGCCTTTGCTAGCCTCGGAGCCACTGCGAAAAACCGCGGACGGTCAGCGGGACCTTTCAGGCCGGGGCGAGGGAGCCGGCGTGGGCGTCCCAGGGCCTCGAAGGCGTTGGCCGGAAAACTGTCCCCGCGTGAGGATGCGCCTCTTCCCCTCAATCCCGAGGAGGACCGGATGGAAATTGACCCCAGCGGACACACAGGACGCCGGAACTATCAACTCTTGAGCGGACTGGTGGTCCCCCGCCCCATCGCCTTCGTGACCTCTCTCAGCCCCGACGGCCTGCTGAACGCCGCGCCCTTCGCCTACTTCAACGCCGTCGCCAACAAGCCCCCGACGGTCATGTTTTCTCCCACGTATCGCGGGGCGGAGAAGGAGGGCGATTCCGGGAAAAAGGAGAAAAAGGACACGCTGCGCAATGTGGAGGCCACCGGCGAGTTCGTGGTCAACGTCGTCAACGAGGAAATCGCCGAGGCCGTCAACATCTGTGCCGGGTCTTTTGACCACGGGGTCAACGAGCTGGAGAAGGCCGGACTGACGACCCTTCCCAGCCGGATTGTGAAGCCTCCCCGTGTGGCCGAATCCCCGGCTTCCCTGGAGTGCCGGGTCCGCCAGATCATCGACCTGGGCAGCCACAACCTGATCCTCGGCGAGGTGGTCATGTTCCACGTCCGGGACGACCTCCTCGAGGACGGGACCGTCAACGTCCACAAGCTGCATCCCGTTGCCCGACTATCCAGGAACTACTATACTCGCTGCCGGGAAATCTTCGAGATGGTCCGTCCCCTGTGAGGTAGCCGGGTTCGCCGGGACCGGCGTTTATGGGGAAGAAATAAGACGGACCTTGGGGGCCGTCGGAAGCGCTCCAGGGCAGGGGCGGCGCTCGCCACCTTCGGGGTGATGACCGCGCCCGGCCGCGGAGGCCGACGAAAACAGGGAGAAAAAAGGATGAAAGGCGCTCGTCTCTTTCCTGCGCTGCTGGTGGCCGCGGCAGTCTTGGGCTTCCTCCCCAGGGCGGCCGTCGGCCTCGATACGGCGACGTACTCCACCGGGTGGGTTCCCCTGCCTCGGGACATGGGCTTCTTCGTCGCCCGGGACAAGGGCTGGTACCGGGCCGCCGGCCTGGACATCAAGCTCATTCGGGGTTACGGGGGAGGGGCCGTGGCGAAGGATCTGGCCGCCGGGACCATCGAGTTCGGCCACGCCGACCCGCGCTCGGTCATCCTGATCCGCAGCCAGGGGGGAGACCTGCGGACGATAGGGGTCATCCACGCCGAGAGCGTGTTCACGATCTTCGCCCTGAAGGGGAGCGGGATCGCGAAGCCCAAGGACCTGGAGGGCCGGACGGTGGGCGCCGCGCCGGGGGAGGCCGCCTTCGTCAACCTGCCCGTCCTGGCCGCCGTCAACCGCGTGGACTTCGCCAAGATCAGGCACGTCCCCCTTCAGCCGCCCGCCTCGATCCCCAGCCTGGTTGCCGGAAAGGTGGACGCCATCACGCTGTTCACCATCTCCCTTCCCATCGTCCAGCAAGTGGCCGCCAAGCAGGGGAAAGAGGTCGTCTCCATTCCATACAGTGAGCACGGCCTGGACATCTACAGCATCGGGGTCGCGACGCGGGACCGGGTGATTCGGGAGAAGCGGAGCCTCGTCCAGCGGTTCATCCAGGACTCGATGAAGGGCACGGCCTGGGCGGTCGAACATTCGGACGAGGCCCTGGAGATTTTCCACAAGAGCGTCCCGGCGGCGGGCCGCGAGGTTTCCCGCGAAGGCTGGAAGATCACCGTAAAGCACCTCCTGACGCCCGAGGCGAAGGAGCACGGCATCGGTTACATGACCCGGGAGAAGTGGGAACGGACCCTCGGGGCGGTCCGCAAGACGACCCCGGAGGACCTGAGCCGGGTCGCAGTCACCGACCTCTACACGAACGAGTTTCTGCCCAGGCTCATCCCGAAGGCCCCGTGAAGGCCCTGGCCAGCCTCACCCCGGAGGAGTCCAAAGCCCTGATCGCCAGGGCGCTCTGGGCCCTCGCCGAGATGAAGGAGGCGCTCCGCTCCGGGACGATCGTCATCGCGGCGGACACCACGACGGTCCACGTGGCGCGGGAATTCTGGGAGGGAGCGGGGAAACTCCCCCCGGAAGACCCCGGAACACCCGCGGAAATCGACGGCCTTCTCCGGCGCTACCTGCCCCTGGGGGGCGGCGATTCCTGGGTGATCCGGGAGGGCCGGTTCCTGCCGGAATACGACCTGCTGAAAGTCATCAACGGGTTTCAGGCCCGCGACGTCTTCATCAAGGGGGCAAACGCCATCGACGCCCAGGGCCTTGCCGGGGCCTTTGTGAGGACGGAGTCGGGAGGGGCGGTCCAGGTGGCCATGGGAACGGTGCTGGCGAAAGGCTCCCACTTCCTGGTGCCGGTGGGTGTGGAGCGGGTCGTCTTCAGTTCGGTGGTCGAGATCAGCCGCCGCCTCGGCATCCGGAAAATCGCGCGCGCCACGGGCGGGCCCGTGGGCTTCCTCCCCCTGCCCGGACGGGTCGTGACGGAGATCGAGGCGATGGAGATCCTGGCGGGCGTGACGGCCACGCACGTGGGCTCCGGGGGGACGCTCGGCGCGGAGGGGACGATCACCCTCCATCTGGAGGGAGCGGAAAGGGAGGTCCTGGCCGCCCTGGAGTTGGTCAACGCCCTCAAGGGGGCCTCGGGAAGCATCTGACGGAAATGGAACTCCTCCTCAACATTGAACCCCTGGTCGCTCAGCGGCTTATCGCCAAGGCGGTCGCCGCCCTCCCCGAGGTGCAGGAAGCCTTCGAGTCCGGGACCGTCGTCGTGAACGCCGGGACCACCTCCGTCCTGGTCTTCTACGAGCTCGCGGGGCGGCTTCCCGAAGAGGCCATGGCGGCCGGGATGGTCGTCCGCAAAGGGCTCTGCTCGGACGCGCGGATGCGGGCCTTCCTGCTGAAGCACGGATACGGGGCCTCGTGGGTCTTCAGGAAGGGCGAACGGCTCCGGGAGTACAAGCTCCAGGCCGTGGTCCGCGAGTTCTCAGAGAGGGACGTCTTCATCAAGGGCGCAAACGCTGTGGATCCCACGGGCCTCGCCGGCGGGTTCCTGGCCAGTGAGACCTACGGGACCATCCAGCTCGCCATGCCGGTCATCCTGGCCAAAGGCGCCCACCTCATCGTCCCGGTCTCACTCCAGAAGGCCATCCTGGGCTTGGTCATGAAGAACTGTCCCAAAATGGGCATCCGGCGGATAGACTGGTCCATCGGCCTGCCCATCGGCTACACCCCCATCGTGGGCCGGACGGTCACCGAGGTGGAGGCCCTGCGGCTCCTCTTCGGCCTGGAGGCCGTCCCGGTCGGCTCGGGAGACCTGCTGGGAAAGGACGGCAGCGAGACGTTTTACGTGGAAGGGAATGCGGTCCAGATCGACCGGGCCTTGGAGATGATGGATCTCTGCCGGAACGAGATCGAGGAGCGTCCTGTTCTGAGCTCCTCCCCGCCGTGCGGACAATGCCGCCACTCCACCTGCGTAGAGAAGAACTTCAACTTCGAGCACTACGCCGCGACGGGGAGGTGAAGTGCGGCGTCCGGCGGTTTCGGGGGTGGGCGAGCGGTCTTTCGGCCCCCGGCCTGACCCGGCCAACCCGGCTGGACAAGACGCGGGAAAACCCGAAATTCTCTCTTGGCGTGTGGTGATTCCCCGGCAAGTCGGTGTATCCCGCTTCGCTTGTGACCCGACCTCGCGGGAACTGGAGACGCAGGGCGCATGACCTCTCTGAGGGAGCTTCAGGAGGCGCGGCTTCGCCGGACGGTGGAGCTTTGCGCCCGGGCCCACCCTTACTATCGGCGGAAATTCTCGGAATGGGGCGTGGAGCCGGGGGACATCCGGACCCTCGATGACCTGGCCCTTCTCCCCCTCACCCACAAGGCCGACTACATGGGCGAGCCCGAGGCCTTCCGGGTCAGGCCCGAAGACCTTCCGCCCGACGTCTCGCCCGAGGAGGCCGTCCTGTGGGACGTGGCCTACACCACCGGGACCAGCAGCGGGAAACCGACCCCTTTTTACAACACCACCCACGACATCTACGGCATCCTGGAGCAGGCCCGCCGCTGCAACCAGGTAGAGGGGATCGGGCCCGGAGACAGAATCGCCAACCTCTACCCCGTCGCCGGGTTTCCCACCGGGGCCTTCCTCAGCGTGATCCGCTCCGGGATGATCTGCGGCGTGCCAGTGATTTACGGCCTGACCGGCTCGGCGAACTCGGAGTACCGCGTCCGGAATTCCCTCCTGGAGGCTCTGGCCATCGTCGAGCGGTTCCGGCCGACGGTCCTGTGGGGGGTGCCGAGCTTCCTGCGGCGGTTCCTCTTCGAGGCCAAAAGCCGCGGCGCCGACTTGTCGGAGGTCCGGCTGATCATCACCTCGGGAGAGCCCGTCCCGCCCGCTCTGCGCGAGGAGCTGAAAGAGCGCCTGCGCGCCATGGGCGCCAAGGACCCCCGGTTCCTGGCCCGCTTCGCCTTCACCGAGATGCAGGGGGGGTTCGTCCAGTGCGCGGAGGAGGCCGCCCCCCAGAACGTCGTCCCGGACCTCTACTACCTCGAGGTGGCCGACCCGGAGTCCGGGCGGCGGCTGCCGGACGGGGAGAGCGGCCTTCTGGCCATCACGCATCTCCACCGGCGCGGAACGGTCCTCCTGCGGTACGCCGGAGGGGATATCGTCACCCTCTCCCGGGAGCCCTGCCCCCTCTGCGGACAGGAGGGGGAGCGCGTGGTGACGACGCCCCGCCGGGTGGGCGGCCTCGTCAAGTGCAGGGGAATGCTGGTCAACCCGGACCTGATCGTGGAGACCCTCTCGGCGTTGGAGGGGGTGGGGGAGTTCCAGGTGGTCTTCACCTGTGAGGACCGGCCCGGCGCCATGGACGAGCTGATCGTCCGGGTGGAACGCGCCCGGGCGGGCGAAGACGAAGAGACGGAGAGGCTTCGGGAAGGGATCTCTCACCGGGTCAGGGAGGCGGTCTCGATCCGCCCCCGGGTGGAGTTCGTCCCCCCCGGCGAGATCTACGACCCAGAGCGCTCCATCAAGGCCCGGCGGGTCGTGGATCTCCGGTGCCCGGCGGAAGGCTGAGAGGAGGCGCAATGGACAAGCAGGCGGAGGGGAAGGTCTTTCGCCCGTATGAATTCCTCGTGGAGCGGGGGAAGATCCGCGAGTTCGCCGACGCCCTGGAAGACCTGAACCCCATCTACCGGGACCCGGCGCACGCGGCGTCCACCCCCTTCGGGGGCATCCCGGCCCCGCGCACCTTCTTGCGGACGATGCTGTACGAAAACAGGGACGCGGTGGAGGCCCTCAAGGTCAAGGACTGGAGCTACATCGTCCACGGCGAGCAGGAGTTCGAATACCTGGCCCCCATCCGGGCCGGGGATGTCCTGACGGGCCGGGACAGGATCGCCAAGATCTTCCAGAAGGAGAGCCGGCGGGCCGGGACGCTCACCTTCGCCGTCATCGAGAGCACCTTTCACAACCAGAGGGGTGAGAAGGTCCAGGTGGCGCGGCGGACTCTCATCGAGACGGGCCAGCGCATCCAGGAACCCGCCGGCGAACCCGGCGCGAAGAGCGAGTGAGAGTCCGATGGGAAAACCGCTCTATTTTGAAGACATCAACGTCGGGGACGCCCCCGAGCCGCTGGTCATGGGTCCTCTTACGCGGACCCAGTTCGTCAAGTATGCGGGCGCCTCGGGGGACTTCAACCCCAACCACCACGACGAGGTGTACGCCCGGGCCCATGGGAACCCCTCCGTCTTCGCCATGGGGATGCTCCCGGGGGGGTACTGCGCGAGGTTGCTGACGGACTGGTTCGGCGACGGGGCGCTCCGGCGGCTCCGCCTGCGGTTCGCCTCCCGGGCGTGGCCGGACGACGTCCTCACGTGCGCGGCCCGCATCACCCGCAAGTACGAGGAAGGGGAAGAGGCCCGGGTGGACTGCGAGTTCTCGGCGGTCAACCAGAAGGGGGATGCGGTGATCCAGGGCGATGCCACGGCGTCCCTTCCCCGGCGGAGGAGCTAGGGCGATGGAGCCCCTTCGGTCTCTTCTTTTCGTCCCCGGTCACCAGGACCGCCTGCTGCAGAAGGCCCCCGAAAGGGGAGCCGACGGCCTTCTCTATGACCTGGAGGACTCCGTTCCCGCTGCCGAAAAGCGGGCCGCCAGGGAGAAGGTGGGGGATCTGCTGCGGAACCCGCAGGGTCCGCCGCGGTACGTCCGGGTCAACGGCTTCGTCTCGGAGGGAGGGGAGCCGTGGGTCCAGGCGGACCTGGAGGCCGTGGTGCGGGTCGGGCTCTCCGGCGTTGTCCTCCCCAAGCCCGAGTCGGCGGAGGAGATCCGGGTCCTGGCCGCCGAGCTTCAGCGGCTGGAGTCCCGCGCGGGGATCGCCGCCGGAAAGGTGGAGATCATCCCCTTCATCGAGTCCGCCCGCGGGGTGCTGTCCGCCCACGCCATCCTGACGGCCTCGCCCCGGGTGGCCTCGGTCTGCTTCGGAGGGGCCGAGGACGGCGACTTGGTGAGGGACCTCGGCTGCCGGTGGTCGCCGGAGGGCACGGAGCTCCTCTACGCCCGCTCCAAGGTCCTGCTGGAGGCCCGCGCGGCGGGGATCGAGCACCCCCTGGACGGCGTGTTCCTGGGTCTCGACGACGAGGAGGGCCTCCTCCGCGACGCCGAAAGCGCCCGGCGCCTGGGCTACCGGGGAAAGACGGTCATCCACCCCCGCCAGATCGGGCCGGTCCACCGGGTCTTCTCCCCCTCCGAGGAGGAGGTGGCCTATTACCGCGACATGATCTCCGCCTTTGAGGCGGCCGAGGCCCGGGGCGTCGGGGCCATCTCCTTCCGGGGCAAGATGATCGACCTGGCGATGGTCAAGAAGGCGCGGGGCGTCCTCGCCCGGGCGAAGTCCTTGGAGTCCGGCGAGAGCCGCTAAGCCACGGCGGGAGCTGCTGAGAAGGCTCTTCTTCGTCCGGCCCGCCGCCTCACCTCACGGCGACGGCCTCGATCTCGATGAGGAAGTCCTCCCGGTAGAGCCCCGCGAAGACCAGGGTGCTGATGGGATACTTTCCGTCGGGGTAGTACTTCTTGAAGAGCTTCTCCCGGAGCGCGCTGAACTTGTCCCGGTCTTGCCGCCGGGTCATGAAGATGTTGAACTTGGTGACGTTGGACCAGCCCATCCCCGCCTCTTTCAGGACGGCCTCCAGGTTGTCGTAGACGCAGCGGGCCTGGGCCTCGATGTCCCCGATCCCGATGGTCTTGCCCGCCTTGTCGATGGGGACCTGTCCGGCCAGGAAGAGGATCTCTTTGCCTTCCGTCAGGATGCCGTGAGAGTAAGGGGTCACGGGGGCGCCGATGGTGGTAGGGGTCACGACCTTCCTGGACATGAGGATCTCCCTTTCGAAGGTTTTGGATAAAGACCGAAGGTTGAGGAAACTCGCCAGGATTATACGTCAACTGGCGGGAGGTACGGAACCCCACCGCCACAGGGGTCGTGGGTCAATTTGATTTTTCAGTGTAGCCGCGATTTGAGTGCAGCGGAAATCGCGGCTTGCCTCCCCGTTTCGGGTACGTCCGAGATGGAGAAGAAACCAGCGGCCCGCCCAACACGAAACTGACCCACCATCCGGCGGGCGTCTTGACAGAACGTCCCCCCACGGGCTATAAGGCTCTTTTTTTGAGACGATGGGCGGAGCGGCGTGCCCAGAAGTCCGCGCTGCCGGGGGGCATGCGCCCCCTTTCCGCCCGGAAACCAAACCCATGCGGGTTGGAGGAAGGAAATCACCGATATGGTCCGAATCGGATTCGCCCAGGGTTATTCTCCGAAATTGAACGTCAAGGACATGGCCGAGTGGGTGAGGAAAGCGGACGAGCGCGGATACGAGCTCGGCTTTTTCTCGGAAACCATCGAGGTCATGCGGGATTCGGTGTCCGCCATGGCGGCCTTCGCCCTGGCCACCAAGAAGATCAAGATCGGATGCACCCAGATCGTCCGGCTCCGGACGCCGGTCATCCAGGGCCAGACCATCGCCACCCTGGACGAGCTTTCTGAGGGCCGATTGATCCTGGCGCCGGGCGCCTGCACCCGCACCCACGCCGTCTGGAACTCCCTCGAACCGCAGGACCCGGTCGTCTCCTTGAAGGAGTACATCACGGCCTTGCGGAAGATCGTTTCCGGGGAAAAGCAGATCATGTGGAAGGGCGAGACGATCCAGCTGGACCGGGTGGAGCTGGCGTGGAAGCCCTACAGACCCTCCATCCCCATGTGGATCGCGGCCACCAGCAAGACCGGGCTCCAGATCGCCGGCGAGATCGGCGACGGCGTGATGCTGAACGCCATCACCTCCCCCGAATACATCCAGAACGCCATCCGGATCTGCAAAGAGTCCTGCGAGAAGGCCGGCCGGGACTGGAGCAAGTTCGAGGTCGCCTGCCTCATCGTCTCCTCCGTGGAGGACAGCCACGACAAGGCCCTCGAGGAGATCCGCTGGGAGGTCGCCAGCAAGTTCGACCGGATCCAGATCGACTTCAACGCGGGCCAGCGGCTCCGCGTCGGCGACCCGCACCTCAAGAAGGAGGACTTCCCCAAATTCCGCGAGGCCGAGGAAAGGGGGGGAAAAAAGCTTCTGGCCAAGACGATCCCCGTGTCCTACATCGAGAACCTGACCGCCTCGGGCACGCCGCAGGAGGTGATGGCCCGGGTCGAACAGTACAAGAAGGCGGGCGTCCAGCTTCCCGTCGTCCGCCCGGCGCAGCCCCATCAGGCGCAGCGGCTCCTGGACATGTTCGCGCCCAAATAGCCGCCCCTCCCCGGGACCGGAGGCCCCGCGCGACGCCCTCCTCGCGCGGGGCTTTTTTGTCCGGCGGCCGTCCGCTCTTCAGCCGGGGAGACCCGGGCGGTCGCCCCGTCACACCGTTGGCCACCGCGGCTTGAGCCGGTAGGGAAGCCGCCTCAGGATCCGCTCCCCCGCCTTCTGGGCCTGCCGGTTGACCTCCGCCTCGTCGATCCGGGTGAACTTGCGGTCCTTGTAGACGATCTCCCCGTCGATGATCACCGTCTCGACGTCGCGCCCGTCCCCCGAATACACCAGGTTCGGCACGAGGGCGAATTCATAATTGGGCGTCCAGTTCGTCTTCGCGCAGTCCACGACGATGACGTCCGCCTTCTTGCCCTTCTCCAGCGAGCCGATCTCGGGCCAGCGCAGGGCCTTGGCCGCATCCACGGTGGCCATCTCCAGCGCCCGCTCCGGGAGGATGAGGTCCGGGACGATGCGGGCCTCCTTGTGGCAGGTCGCCGCCTGGTACAGGGTCCGGAACATGTCGAGGCTGTTGTTGGCCGCCGTGCTGTCGCAGCCGAGCACCACCGTGACGCCCTTCTCGATCATCTCGGGGAACTTGCCGCGGGAGACGGCCCCGTACGCCCCGTGCAGGGTCGCGCCGGGGTTGTGGCAGACGTTGGTGCCCCGCTCCTTGAGCAGGTCCACGTCGCGGTCGGTCACGGCCGCCATGTGCGTCAGGAGCCAGCGGCCGGTGAGGACCCCGAGGGAGTCCATCCACTCGATGGTCGGCTTCCCCCATCTTTTTCGGACCCAGTTGACCTGGTCCTCGTTCACGCAGGCGTGGAACTGGACGATGAGGTCTTTCCGCTCGGCCAGCTCGTTCACGCGCTGCAAGAGCTCGGGGGTGCAGTTGGGCTCGACGCGGACCCCCCCGGAGACGCGAATCCTGCCTTTGGCCTTCCCGTGCCACCGCTCGACCAGGGCCTCCTCCGCCCGCATGGTCTCATCCGTCGTCAGCTTGCCGCGGAACCCTTCGGGGAGGGCGCGGTCTTCGCTCCACTGGTCGGCCCCCGCCCAGCACAGGGTGCCCCGCACGCCGGATTCCTCCCACGCGCGACCCACGCTGTCCATCAGGTAGCTCCCCGGGTCGGCGACGCAGGTCGTCCCCGTGCGGATCATCTCCACGCAGGTCATCATGGCGCTCCAGTAGGTGTCCTCCTGGGTCATCGCCACTTCATAGGGGAAAATCCGCTCGTGCATCCACCCGATGAGGTCGATCTCGTCCGCGATCCCGCGGGCCAGCGACTGGACGTTGTGGACGTGGGAGTCGATCAGTCCGGGCATGACGACCTTGCCGGAGGCGTCGACCTTCCTCGCTCCCTTGGAGGCCGCTGCGCTGACCCGGCTCGCCTTCCCCACCCAGGCGATCCGGTCGTTCTCGACGAGCACCGCCCCGTTCTTGAGGATCCGCCGCTCGGCGTCCATGGTGATCACCGTGCCGTTCGAAATCAGGATCTTGGCCATCCCGTTCCCTCCTCCCCCCCGCGCTGCGCGACCTCCAGGCACTCGACCGATCCGGACAAACGCCCATCCGGGATTGCTTGTCCTCGAATGAAATCCATTTTTCCACGACCGCCGCCGGTTGAAAAGCCTCGGGAACGCGGCCAAGCCCCTCCCGTCATCCGCGGGACGGCGCTTTTTGACAGGCGCTCGGACATGGCTGGGGAGACCTTTCGAAAGCCGCCCGCGAACGGGAGGTTTATGCGGCCTCTTCGGGCTGGGCGATGGAGGCGGAAGGCTTGGGGGCCGCGACCCGTGCGTCCAGCCGCCTGAAATAGGCGAAGTAGATCAGAAAGGACGCCGCGTAGAAAACACCGGCGATCCAGAAGGTGGGAAGCCAAAAGTTCTGGGCGATGAAGAACCCCGCCATGGCCGAGCCGATGGACATGGGGAACTCCTTGAACGCGTGGATGACGCCGTTGGTCGTGCCCCGCTCGGAGGGCTGCACGATCTCCATGGGGAAAAGCTGGTATACGGGGTCGACCATCCCCAGCGTCGGAAAGACGGAGCCGATCAGGATCAGGACGAACAGATAGAAGACCGCCGCCCAGAGGAGGTCATCGGTCATCCCCATCAAGAGCGCGAACGGGATGCCGGCCATCCTCACCCAGACGATGGTGTTCACCTTTCCCCACCCCTTCGCCAGCAGCGGGGTGAGCAGGGTCGCCCCCGCGACCGCCAGGGCCCCCAGGGAAAAGACCAGGCCGATGTTTTCGGTGGAGGCGTGCAGCTTGGACGCGAAGTAGATGTTGAAAAAGGGCGCCGTCGCCCCGAGGCCGACACTCATGAGGGCCGAGGTGAGGGCCAGCATGCCGATGTGCCGGTGGCTCTGGATGCCGCTCCACCACTTGCGAAGCGACAGGCGCTGCCAATCCTCCCGAATCAGGTAAATGGGGACCCAGGCCCCGATCTGGAAGGGCAACGACAGGAACAAAGCGCCCCGGAAGGCCCACGCGCTCCCCGATCCGATCCCCACGGTGAGGGCCAGCGACAAGGGCAGCACCCCGGCGACCAGATTGCCCAGAAAGTTGGAGCCCGTCTTCAACACCGAGTCCAGGCTGAAGAGGTGAACGCGCTCCTGGGGCCTGCTCTGCTCGGTCAGGAAGGGGGGGCCCACGATGGCGTGGAACCCTTCGGCCCCTCCGCTGAGGGCGTTGAACGCCAGAAGCCACGTGGGGTCCCAGGTGACCAGCAAAAGGATCTTTGTCAGGAAGTTGGCGCTGTAGGAGTACAGGAAGGTGATCCGCCGGCCGAACAGGTCCGAGAGCATCCCGGCGGGGATCACTATCAGGCCGTGCAGCAGCCAATTGACGGCGACCATCTGGGCGACGAAGGTGGGCGGAAAGCCCATCGCCAGGAGATAGAGGTTGAACAGGAGGTTCCAGACGCCGAGGCTCACGCCCAGGAAGGGCCCCCGGAGGAGGAGAAGGCGGGCGTTGCGGCTGAACCCCCGGACCCGCTCTATGTACTCCGACCGGCGGAGGAACCGGAAGGAGATCAGGCACCCGATGAGGAGGACGCCGAAGATCGCCGCCGGGATCTGAAGGGCCGCGAGGCTCGGGGGAGAGGCCGCCCCCGTGACGCCGGCGTCGGCGCCGTGGGGAAACGCCACCGCCGGGAAGCCGGCCGGCCCCGCCAGGAGGCCGGCAAAAAGCGCCCCCCCCTGGGCAGCGCGCACCACCCTCCTCCGCACGCGCGGTCTCATCGAATTTTCCCCCCTCGTTTCTCAGGTCGGACGCGGTGGACCGCGCCCTCTTCACGCTCGCGCCTGGACCTTGGCCCGGCTCCAGCACGCCGTGACCTCGTCTGCCGTCACCACCTGCCCGAAATAGCGGCGGATGTTCCTCAGCGTCGCTTCGTGGTCTTCCTTCGAGTACGTGGCCGTGCAGTCTGAGGTGAAGACGATGTAGTAGTCCCGGAAGAAGCCGTCCCGGGTGGTGCTCTCCACGCAGACGTTGGTGGCGATGCCCGTCATGATGAGAGTCCGGATGCCCCGGCTCCGCAGGATCAGGTCCAGGTCGGTGTCCTGAAACGCGCTGAACCGGTGCTTGGTGACGATGACGTCCTTCTCCGTGGGCCGCACCCGGTAGAAATCCCCCGCCCAGGAATCCGGCGCGCAGACGGAGTGGGTGACGTAACTTCCCTGGCGGGCGCGCTGGGCCTGCTCCAGCCACACGTCGGAGAGATACCAGTTGGCGTCCGTGTTGTAGACGTTCCGGATGAAGATCACCGGGACGTCCGCCTCGCGGGCGTCTTCAATGAGCTGCTCCAGGCGGGGGACCATTTCCCGCGCCAGGGTCAGGTCGTTGCCCTCCCGGTCCATCATCCCGCCTTCGGCGACGAAATCGTTCTGGATGTCCACGACCAAAAGGGCCGCGTGCTTGGGGTCCACCTTCTTGACGAGTGTATCGAGCATGTCGCGAGCCATCTGTCCATCTCCTCTGCCGATCGGCTTCCGGCGGCCGGCTCAGCCCCGCGGACCCCGCGGACCGTCAGACGCCGGCGCTACATCCATCCCGGTTCAAATCCAGTATATTATCCTAGACATCGCGCCCAGAAAATGTCAACGTCGATTGTTTCCTGTCTCCCCTGCACTGCCGCGCCGGTTTTCCCCGGCGGAGCGAAACAAACGGAAATGGCCGCGGCGGGAGGCGCCGCAGCCGTTCGATTCATCCGCCGGCCGGTTTCAGGACTGCGCCCCTCTACCGCCCACTCTTCCCCGCAGGAGCCCCCTGCTTTTCCTTTTCTGCGAGGAAGTCGGGTTTGTGGAAGGAGAACTCCACATCCTGGGTCCACACCCTCGCGCCGTCGCCGTCCTTGCGGTAGAGGATGTTCTTCAGCCAGTTGGCGTTGTCCGTCTCCGGGTGGTCCAGCCGGCACTGAGCCCCCCGCGTCTCGGTCCGCAGCAGCGCCCCCTTGAGGTGAAGCTCCGCCGTCAACAGCAGGTTCTCGTTCTCCAGCGACAGCATCAACTCCTTGCTGAAGGACCGGCTCTTCCCCGTCAGGCGCGGCGCCGGAAGGTCG
>JACPRG010000123.1 GCA_016190025.1 Candidatus Tectimicrobiota bacterium | reverse complement strand
CTTCGTCGAACAAAAGCGGCTGATTGACAAAATCGTCAGGGGGTTAATCGAGAGGTCTTAAGCCACGCTCTCGTTCGGATGGATTTGGTTTCAGAAAGGGAGCCGGTCTTCCGCCCTCACCTCCGCCGCGACCCGGTTTCCGGTCTGGATTTTGGCGAGCGCCCGGCCCCCGTGCAGGTAGGCCATCACCGCGGCGGTCAGGTACACGAGGAAGAGGAAGGCCAGAAGGATCCGAAGACGCTTCTTTCGCCGTTTCCGCTCGGCGCTCGGCTCCATCCGTTCAAACCACTCCGCCCTTTCCTGTCTCGGAATCGAAAAAGCCCCCTGCATCGGTCGTCCTCCTTCAGTTCAGGTCAGCTGGGTGAAACTCGACGGGGTGGCCCCCTTGGGTGCAGGAGAGAGTGGGAGGTGGCCTCGACCGCACTCCGCCGGGGGCCGCCCCGTTTGTGGACCGAGAGCGCCTGGAGGCCATGCCCGTCCCGGCGAGACGCCTTCGGCCGCCGGCTCGTGAGGATTCGGCGAATCCGGTCGAACCCTTTGCGTCATTGGCAAGGGTCGTCTCCCCTAGCGGGTGAAGGCTCGGAACAACAGGTCCGCGTAGAAGATGGAGAGGAAGACCGCGGCAGCGATCCCCAGCGTGACGTTTATCGTTGTCTTCATGCCCGCCCTCCAGCATCCCGCGCCGAATTCACTGGATTCGGACCACGCCCCTCGGGGCGCGGCGAGAAGAACTCCCCTGGTGGCAACGCCGTCAGCCTGAGACCGGGTCGCCGTTGATCCCGGAAAAGCCTTGGCGATCCCGCCGCCCGCCTGAACCGCTGAGCGCCAGAGTGGAGCGCCCTGGGGTTTTTGAAACATTCGGGCGACGGTATTCAACTTCAGGATTGGAGTCTCTATAAAAAATATTCCCGGGCGATTGGCGAGTCGATTCGGGAAATCCCGCAGCAGCCACCGCTTTTTCCTTGAGATAGCCGGAAAAGAGGCGGAGCAATTCGTAGGGCGCGCCGAAGACCATGTCCTGGGCCAGCGCGACGCCGATGGGGCCGGCGAGAAGAAGAACGGAAAGAAAGCCCGCCTTCGAAGCCCTGTTCGCCTTCATGGTTCTTTTCCCCTGGGAAGCTCCTTGAACCTTGGCGTTTTCCTTTTCTTTCTCCCTTTTAGACATGGGTGCCGGCGGAGAGGTTGCAGATTTCTTTGAGAGGCGGCCCCCTTGGGTGCAGGGGAGGGTGGGAGGTACCCTCGACCGGACTCCGCCGGGGGCCGCCCCGTTTGTGGACCACAGGCGCCTGGAGGCCATGCCCGTCCCGGCGGTGCAAACGAGGGCCCGGGGCCGGGACGGGCTTGTGGAGGATTGGAGCTGGCCCTGCCCCAGCGGGATTGCATGGTTCCCGGGCCCCGAAAGAAGAAAAGGTTACAGACACAAGAGCCACCCGGCGAGGCGCCTTCGGCCGCCGGCTCATGAGGACTCGGCGAATCCGGTCGGACCCTTTGCGCTATGGACGAAGATCCTCTCCCCTAGTGGGCGAAGGCTCGGAACAACAGATCCGCGTAGAAAACGGAGATGAAGACCGCGGCGACGATCCCCAGCGTGACGTTTATCTTTGTCCTCATTCTCTTTCTCCGATGTTCCGCGCCCGGACGGCTTTTTCCTTGAGATAGCCGGAGAAGAGGCGGAGCAATTCGTAGGGCGCGCCGAAGACCATGTCCTGGGTCAGCGCGACGCCGATGGGGCCGGCGAGAAGAAGAACGGAAAGAAAGACCGCTTTCGAAGCCCTCTTCGCCTTCATGGTTCTTCTCTCCTGGGAGGCTCCTTGAGCCTTGGCGTTTTCCTCTTCTTCCTTCCCTTAGATGCGGGTCGCCGGCGAGAGGGTGCAGATTTCTTTGAGGGGCGGCGGGCGCGCGCGGTTTCGCGCGGAATCTTCGGATCGCCGGGGCACTGGTCATCTCTTATTAAATTTATTGACTTATTCAACAATTTATTTATACTAAACATCGGGACTGGGCAGCGGGGGACGGAAAAGCCGAAGGGGCGATTCCGCGCCCCGGAAGGACGGGCATCGGTGAACCGAGAGACCCTCTTCAAGAGCCTGGAGTCGGTGGCCCGGGGCCTCCACGAGTTCTTCGGCGGCTCTCTCGAGGCGGTCGTCCACGACTTCGCCGACCCGGACCGCTCCATCCGGGCCATCTTCGGGAACCTCACCGGCCGCCGCATCGGCGACCCCGCCCCGGAGGCCCTCCGGCGGCATCTCAGGCGGGGGGAAGACCTCCACAACTATCCCGCCCGGACGCGCGACGGGCGCCCCCTCAAGGCCTCCACCCTTTTCCTCCGGGACGACCGAGGAGGGGTCATCGGGGCCCTCTCCCTCAACTACGACCTCACCGAGACGCTCCTTCTGGCGAATTCCCTGGAGCGGTTCGCCAGAAGGGCGCCCGTGGAAGCGGCCGAAGGCGTGGTGTCCATCGGCGGGACCGGCGTGGGCGACCAGATCGAGCGCGGCTTCCGCGAGGCGGCGGCCGCCGTGGGAAGACCGGCCCCCCTGATGAGCCGGGAGCAGAAGGTCCGGGTGGTCCAGGAGCTGGAGCGGAGGGGCATTTTCCTGATCAAGGGCGCGGTGGACGAGGTGGCCTGCTTCCTGGGGGTCTCCCGTTACACCGTTTACAACTACCGAAAGGCGGTCCCCCTGGTGTGAGCCAAGGCGGGAGCCGCCGGAACCGAAAGGAGAGAACATGCCGAAAGCGAACGACCGGCGGGCCCTGCTGGCCGCCGCCAAGTCTCGGACGAAAGATGTCGTCCGGTTCCTGCGTGACCTCGTGGCCATCCCGAGCCCGAGCCT
Organism: Candidatus Tectimicrobiota bacterium; assembly: GCA_016190025.1. Next base: position 26,497 of record JACPRG010000123.1, on the reverse strand, counting down.
CGGCGAGGAGAAGGTGGCCAGGCGGGTCCTGGGGGAGATGAAGCGCCTCAGGTACGACGAATGCTGGATCGACAAGCTCGGCAACGTCATCGGGCGCATCGGCAAAGGCGGGACCCGGCTGCTGTTGGACGCCCACATCGACACCGTGGGGGTGGGCGACCCCAAGGCCTGGACCCTCGACCCCTTCAAGGGCAAGTTCGACGGCGTGGCGGTCTACGGCCGCGGGTCTTGCGACAACAAGGGGGCTGTCGCCGCGCAGGTGGTCGGCGCCCCCATCCTCCGGGAAGTGGGCCTTCAAGAGGACTTCACGCTCTTCGTCATCGGGACGGTGATGGAGGAGGACTGCGACGGCTACGGCCTCCAGTTCGCCATGGAGAAATCCCTCCCGAGGCTGGACGGCGTCTGCCTCGGCGAGCCCACGAACATGGGCGTTTACCGGGGCCACCGGGGGCGGACGGAGATCCGCGTCCGGGCGCCGGGAAGGTCCTGCCACGCCTCCGCCCCCGAGCGGGGCGTCAACCCCGTGTACCGGATGGCGCCCCTCGTCCTGGCCATCGAGAGGCTGAGCGGCAGGCTCAAGGACGACCCCTTCCTGGGCAAGGGGACGGTGGCCGTCACGAAGATCGACTGCGAGACGCCCTCGCTGAACGCTGTCCCCGACGAGTGCACAATCTACCTGGACCGCCGCCTGACCGCCGGGGAAACCCTCAAGAGCGCCGTCGCCGAGATCAGGGGGCTCCAAGAGGCCAAGGGCATGAGGGTGGAGGTCCTCGATTACGTGACCCGCAGCTACACGGGCCAGGCCGTCCAGACCGAGAAATATTTCCCGACCTGGGTCCTGCCCGAAGACCACCCCCTCGTCCGGGCGGGGGTGGAGGCGGCCCGCCTCGCGCTGGGCAGAAGGCCCCGGGTCGGCCGCTGGGTGTTCAGCACCAACGGGGTGTCGAGCATGGGCCGCCTGGGCGTGCCCACCATCGGGTTCGGGCCGGGCAACGAGGTGGTGGCCCATTCGGCCCGGGAGCGCTGCGAGGTCGAGCAGTTGGTGAACGCCATGGCCTTCTACGCAGCGTTTCCCGGCGCCTGCTGCCGGGTCGCCCGGACCGGGGAGGGGACGAGGAGCAAGCCATGAAGACGAACCTGAGGGGGAGGGATTACATCTCAACGCAGGACTGGTTGGTGGAGGATCTGGAGACGGCGCTTGAGGTGTCGGGTTACTTGAAGATGAAAATGGCCCTGGGCGAGCCGCACCGGCTTTTGCCGGACAAGACCCTCTTCATGATCTTCTTCGATAAGTCTACGCGGACGCGGAACTCCTTCGAGGCGGGGATCACCCAGCTCGGCGGCCACGCCCACGACCTCAACCCCGACGTCATGCAGATCTCCCACGGCGAGAGCCCCAAGGACACGGGGATCATCCTCTCCAGCTACGGGCACGGGATCGCCATCCGCCACGACCTAGTCCCCGGCGAGGGGGCCCGGTACATCCGCGAGGTGGCTCAGCACGCCGCGGCGCCCGTCTTCAGCATGCAGGACGACGTCGACCACCCCTGCCAGACGCTGGCCGACCTGATGACCATCCGCGAGAAGTTCGGGACCAACCTGCGGGGCCTCAAAATGGCGGTCTCCTGGGCCTACGCCCCGAGCTACGCCAAGCCGCTGAGCGTCCCCCAGGGGCTCATCCTCCTCATGCCGCGCTTCGGGATCGACGTGACCCTGGCGCACCCGCCCGAATACAAGCTGATGGACTCCGTCCTCAAACAGGCCCGCGCCAACGCCGAGGAGAACGGGACCCGGTTCGAGGTGGTGACCGACATGGACGCGGCCTTCCAGGGCGCCCAGGTGGTCTATCCCAAGAGCTGGGGGATCGAGTCCCTCTTCAAGCGGCCCGAGGAGGCGCTGGAGATCAGCAAGAAGTACAAGAGCTGGATCTGCGACGAGCGCCGGATGAAGATGACCGACCGGCGGAGCCTCTACATGCACTGCCTGCCGGCCGACCGGGGGTTCGAGGTGACCGACCCCGTCATCGATGGACCCCGCTCGGTGGTCTTCGACGAGGCGGAAAACCGCCTCCACACGGCCAAGGCGCTGATGGCCCTCACCATGGGCGGCGGCCGGGCCTGGGCGGGGCGGGAGTAGAGATTCCCCAAAAGGTTTTGGGAGAGCGCGCCGCCCCCCGAATGGCGGGAGGCGGCCTCTCCGGCCGAGGGTCCCTCACGGGCCGGAGCGGCTGAAGATCATGCCGGCCGCCTTGAAGTGGGCCACGGCCCCTCCCCGGGACTCGATCTCGAGGTCGTAGGCGAGCTCGTTCCTCTGGCCCAGAAGGTGGAGAGTCCGGCCCCGCACCTCCCACGTCCCCGCGTCGTGCTCCTCGCTGACCGAGGAGGCCAAGGCCCCGGACTGGACGGAGAGGCTCGAGGTGTACCGGTAGCGGAAGGTCATGTCGGGCGCCAGGACGAGGAGGGCCTCCCTCGAGCTGCTCGCGGATGTGCTGGTCTTCGCGTAGAGCCCGTTCCACTGGCCCGCCAGGGCCTGCTCGAGGCTCCGGTTGCGTTCGGGCTCCCGGCCCTGGAAGGAGGCGAAGAGGGCTTCCAGGCGGGGGCGGTAGTGCTCCCACCGCTCGTTCAGGACCATGGCGAAAACGGCGAAACTGTAGGGGGGCGTGACGAGGGCGCCGAGCCACGCGTGGATGGCCCGTCCATCGGCGGGCTGAATCCCGCTCAGCGTCAGCACGGCCCGCGCCTCCCCGCCTCCCGCAGCCTGATGGATGGAAGGGTCGCCGTCGGGACGAAGGAACGGCGCCTGTTTCAGGAAGTCCTGGATCCCCTTCTGGACCAGGCCTGCGAGGCCCAGCTGCTGCTCCGCGCGTGTGAGGCGGTTTCTGGCGATGAGGATGCGGGCGTCCTGCACGTCGCCGGGCTTGAGACCCGGGTTGACGACGATGCCCGTAAACTGGGGGGTGTCCACCTCCTGGGCGGACCAGCCGGAGGGGAGGCGGAAGGAGGCGGTCCGGTCGGAGCTCGTGAAGAGGTCTCCTCCCGGCGTCTCTCGCGCCCCCCTTCGAGGCTCCGGAGGCTGGATCGGGGCGCCGGGGCCCGTCTCGGCTTTCCGCCTCTCAGGGGGAGGAGGGGGGGGTTCCGCCGCCCGGGGGCCGGGACCTTCCGCGCGGGAGAAGACGAGCTGCAAGCCCTGGGAGGCTTCCCAGAGCAGGAGGCGATCCCCTTGGAGCGCGAACCGGAACTGCTCGGGGCGCTCGCCCGGCATCTGAACGATGAGAACGTCCCTCCGGATGAGGTACCTTCCGGTCGCGCCGTTGAAGAGGACGGTCCCGTCCGGGTTGAGCCGGAGCTCCACGACCGCCCCCTGGGGAGACCGCGTCTGCCAGATCCCCGCGAGCCCCTGGCCGAGGGCGCCCTCCGGCCCGAGGAGCATCGCCGCACTCAGGAGAAGAAAAAAGGAGAGCGCGAGGCCCGGCAGGAGACCGCGGTGAAGACTTCGCGAGGAACGAGAGGAACGCACAATCTCCTCCTTTTTTTCGAAGCAAAGAGACGACTCTTTTCTCCAACGAGGCCAGTATACACCAACCCTGATATTTCCCGCCCCTGATTCTGCATCGGCCGCCCGCGCCTGTCGTGGGCGACCCCGAGACCACCGTCGGATATGGGGGACAGCGCGACCCGGCGCGAGCCAAAATTGGAACGCGACGCCTGGGGCAAGAATTTAACAGCGGATTGGTGGCCGGGAGCCTCCCGAAAAAGCCCCCGCGTCTTCCCCCCGGAAAAATCGAACAACCCATTGAAACGAAGAGGATTCTCTAATTTTCCACGACTGGAGGAATTTTTTTCAAAAAAGCACAAGTTTCTCTTGACAGATTAAAACGAACGTTTATATTGTTAATCAGTTGATTAAAACAAACGTTCCAGTAAATATCCTGGACGTTCCAAGACCTAAACAAAAAAGGAGAAACACAGTGAAGGCTTCGAAGGTGTTCAAGACGACCGTTCTCACGACTTTGCTTCTGGCTGGTGCCGCGGGTGTCGCGCTGGCCCAGGACCGGCTGGTCTCCGGCGTGCCCTATGAGGGGTTCCTCGAGGGCGTCCTGATCCAGGCCAACGGGCCTGTGGTGGCGGATCAGGTGGTCATCGAGGCCCCGAGCCGCTTGGTGGAAGTTGAGAGACACTCCATCCGCAGCGAGGCCCTGGATGCCACGACGCTGGCTGAGCTTTACCCGGAGGCGTTCATCGGCCGGCCGGTTGAAGCTGAGGCCGCTGGCACGACCATCGCCCGGGCCAACTGACTCAAGGGAAGCGATCCCGTCCGGGCGTCCGCCGGGACGCCCGGACGGGATCGAGCCTTGTGGCCATGGGCGGCATTCCACGGAATTGACCTGGATTTAAACTCTCGGGAGGAAATGAGAGATGTTGAGCAGGCTCTCCTCGGGCGCGGCGTCGCGGTGGGCGACTTTCCCCCTTCGGCTCGTCATTGGGGCCGTGTTTTTGGCCCATGGGGGACAGAAGCTCTTCGTCTTTGGCTTTGGGGGATTTGCCGGCTATCTGAGCAGCATCGGGATCCCGGCCGCCGGTTTTTGGTCCGTGGTCGTGATCCTGCTGGAGCTCCTGGGAGGCATCGCGCTCCTGGTGGGAATGCTCACCCGCTACGCGGCGGCGGTCTTGAGCGCGGAGATGCTCGTCGCAGTCCTCGCGGTCCACGCAAGGGCGGGGTTTTTCCTCCCTGCGGGTGCAGAGTTTGCCTTAGTGATTTTGGCTGGTTCCCTCACCCTCTTGCTGGCGGGCGCAGGTCCCCTCTCCCTGGATAGGAGATTGGGACTGGAAAAGGGTGTGTGAATCCGGTGGGTGTCCCGTCACTCGGAAGAGGAAAGAAGGTCGGTTCGGCTCGGTGGCCGATGCTCACCATTGACAGGCTTGTGTCAATCCGTTATTTGAAACACACGTCTGTTCTGACCTTCAATGGGGTTTTGGAAGGGGGACGGGATGGTTGAGACAGCCGATGCCAAGGACACCAAAGAGCGCATCCTGGACACGGCGGAAAGGATCTTCGCGGAGCAGGGGATCAACGCCTGCTCGATCCGGTCCATCACGTCGGAGGCCGGGGTGAACCTGGCCTCGGTGCACTACCATTTCGGCTCGAAGGAGGCCCTCATCCGGGCGGTCTGGGAGCGCCGCGTGGCGCCGATCAACGAAGAGCGCCTGAAGATGCTGGATGCCGTCGAGGCGGCGGCGGGCGGCGGACCTCCTTCCCTGGAGGGGATCTTCGAAGCCGTCATCCGCCCCTATTTGCGCGTCTGCCTGGACCGGGAGAAGGGTGAGGTCGTCCGGCGCCTGTTCGGGCGCGTCTTCGAAGAGCCCAGCCTGCGGCCCGTCATCCAGGAGGTCTACCGGGAGATGTCCAGGCGCCTCACCCTGGCCACCCGGCGGGCCCTGCCCGATCTGCCGCCCGAGGAGCTCGGCTGGAGAATTCACTTCGCCATCGGAGCCATAGACTCCATCGGCGACCCCGAACGGCTGAAGCTCATCAGCGGGTTTCTCTCCTGCGACCCGTCGGGAAGCGAAGAGGAGATCACCCAGCGGATGCTCTCCTTCGTGGTGGCGGGGTTGCGGGACCCCGTGCCGGCTGAGCGCGCCGCCGGGGGCTCCCTCTCCCCTTGAGGGTGATGCAGCCCTGAAAGAGCCGCAACCCCGTTCGCGTGAGACATGGGAGGGCGCGCAGCTCCCGGCTCCGCGCCGCTGAGTCCGCCCCTCTCGCCCCCCTTTGGTTGACTCCCGCGTTTCCTCCCGCCCGGAAAATATTTGCTGGCGCCTTTCCGTCGTGAGATTAAATAAGCCTTGATACCCGAGCGGGATGTCCCTACCTTCGTCGGTTTCGACCCTCCCTTCGGACATGGATACCCCAGTCGCGATCAGGATGGGAGCGGTGTGCGCGCCCGGCTTCGCGGCATGCGTTAGAGGAGCAGAGGAAGTTGAGAAACATTCGCATCGGCAATCTGTCGTTCGGCTCGACAGACCAATATCTCAAGACCCCCTTTGCGGTCTTTGCGGCCCCCCTGAGCCTGTTGGTTGTCCGGGACCGGCAACCCCGGGATCCCGAGGCTTCCAGGGGGGAACGGGACGGCGAGGGCCTGAAGGTGTCCGTCGTCGCCGGTTGCAACGGGGCGCAGTTCAGCGGTCGGAGGTTGGCCGTTCACGGAGCCCGTTGAACCTCCGGCGTCGGTCGGTCTTTGGGTAGAAAGGGGCCCCTTCGGGGGCCCCTTTCTTTTTCCCCCCGCGAGGAGCATCCCCCCTATCCGGCGCCCTCGCCCCGTCGTGGCCGTCCGCCGTGACGACAGGAACGCGCTTGGCGCGACCGCGCCGGCGATTTCATGTCCCCGGAAAAGATTGCGCCGCGTTGAGAGCCGCCTAAAATTCCGACTGACATCCGCCGCGAGGAGAGAAGTGCGGCGAGGGTTCACATGTTGTGGTCGCTGTGTGAGGAGCAGAAATGGACGGTACGGTCATCATCACATGCCTTTTGATTGTCGTGGCGCGCGTCATCGATGTTTCGCTGGGGACGCTTCGGACCGTCAGCGTCGTGCAGGGGCGCTGCGGCGTCGCCTGGGTGTTTGGCTTCGTCGAGGTTCTGATCTGGATCGCCGTCGTCTCGAAGGTCATTCAGAGCCTCGATCAGCCCGTCTACGCGCTGTCCTACGCCATCGGCTTTGCGACGGGCTCTTCCGTCGGGATCACCCTGGAGAAGTGGATCTCCTACGGCCAGCAGGTAGTTCGGATATTCACGCGGGAAGGCGCGAGGATAGGGGCGGACCTCCGCGCGAAAGGCTTCAGCGTGGTCTCCCTGGAGGCGGAAGACGCGGATGGGCCCCTCCAGCTGCTCTTTATCCAGAACCACCGCAAAGACGCGCGGTCCATCGCCAGGCGGGCGCGGGAGATCGACCCCAAGTGCTTTTACACGGTCGATGACATCCGGGCCGCCTCTCAGGCCCTGATGTTGTCTCATCAACCCACCGGCTGGAGGGCGATTCTCAAGAAAAAGTGAGCGAGAGGGGCCGCCCCATGGCGTGAAGCGGCGGGGGCGGCTCTCGAAAAGGCCCTTCCGGGCGGAGTCGGTCTTTGCCGGGAGGAGGCGTCAGAACCCGTCGGCGAAGGCGTCGATCATCTCGCGGGGGTTTTCCCCGAGGGGGTAGAGGACCGGGCAGGTGCAGCCGGCCTCGCAGTATTGTCTGACCTTGGCCCGGCATTCCTCGGCCGCGCCCGCGGCCGCGACCCTCTGGACGATGTCGTCCGTGACCAGGTGCTTGGCGTCCAGCAGCTTCTTCTCGTCGGCGGGCCATCCCACGATCCGGTTCACCTCGTCCACCAGGTCCTGGGACGCGCCGCTCGCCTTCATGATGTGGGGCTGCTGGCCCAGATACAAGGTGACCATCTTCCGGGCGTTGTCCAGCGCCCTTTCCCGGTTCTTGTCCAGGGAGCAGACGACGAGCTGGGGGCGGTCGATGTCCTCCACCTTGCGGCCGGCCTTGGCGGCGCCCCTGGCCAGGGCCTCCATGGCCTCGGCGTTGTACGACTCGGACACCAGGTAGTTCAGCAGGACGCCGTCGCCGATCTCCCCAGCCAGCTCCAGCATCTTCCTCCCCGTCGCGCCGATGTAGATGGGGATGTTCCTCGGCCGGTCGCCCCCGTAAATGGGGTCGATCCTGATGTCGTGCACGTTGACGTATTCCCCCTTGAGCGTCACCGTCTCCATCCGGAGGAGGCGGCGGACGACCTCGACGACCTCCCGCATCACCTGGAGCGGCTTTTCCCGTTTCACGCCCACCTTGGAGGCCAGCGGCTCCCACCAGGCGCCGATCCCCAGCAGCACCCGGCCCGGGGCCAGGTCGTCCAGGGTGTAGAAGGTCTGGGCAATGAAGGCGGGATTGCGCGTCCACATGCTGATGACGCCCGAGCCGACCTTGATGCGTTTCGTGGCCGCCGCGTAGGCGGCGAGGGGGATGGTGCACTCCCGCACCAGCCGGGACTCCGCCTGCCAGACCGCCTCGAAGCCCCGGTCCTCCGCGTATTGGACGATCTCCATGCCTTCCCGGGGCGGATGGGCGTCCTGCAGGTAGAGCGCCACGCGGCGGTACACCGTGGACATTGCGTCTCTCCCCCTTGCTGTCCGAGCCCGGCCCGTCGGCCGCCGGCTCACTTGGCCTTTCCGGGGATTGTCCCGACGACTCCCTCCACGAAGTAACTCATGCTGAGCATCTCTTCATCGGCGGCGGACCTCCCGGCGGGGATCCGGACCTTGCCGCTCTGATCCCGGACGGGCCCTTGAAAGACTTGCAACTGGCCGGAGGCGATGGCCGCCTGCTTCCGCTTGACCAGGTCCACCACGCCGGACGGGATCGCGGGGTTGAAAGGCGCGAGCTTGACGATGCCGCTCTCCATGCCCGGCCAGAGCTGGTCGTTTTTCCAGGTCCCGTCGTGGACGGCCTTGGCAATCTGGACGTAGAGCGGGCCCCAGTCCCACATGGGGGCGGTCAGGTGATACTTGGGGGAGAACTTGGTCATGTCCGAGTCGTAGCCGAACACGAACTTGCCCCGTTTCTCCGCCGCCTGGATGGTGGCCGGGGAGTCCTGGCCGTGGGACATAATGCTCGCTCCGATGTCCAGCAGGCTCTCGGCCGCCTCGCGCTCCCGGGCCGGGTCGTACCAGGAATTGGTCCACACGACGTGAACCCGGGCCGTGGGCCGGACCTCTCGAACTCCCAGGGTGAAGGCGTTGACGAGGCGGATGACCTCGGGAATGGGGTGGGGGGCGACGTACCCGATGGTGTCATTGGTGGCCATCTTGCCGGCGATGACGCCGGCCAGGTATTTGGCCTGGTACATCCGTCCGAAATAGGTCCCGACGTTGGGCGCCGTCTTGAATCCCGAGCAGTGCATGAAGACCGTGTCGGGGAACTGTCTGGCCACCTTGAGGGTGGAGTCCATGTAGCCGAAGCTGGTGGTGAAGATGAGGTTGTAGCCGCGGCGGGCGTACTGGGTGATGACCCGCTCGGCCTCACCGCCCTCGGGGACCGCTTCGGAGTAGGCGGTCTCGACGTAAGGCAGGGCTTTCTCCAGATACAGGCGCCCCTGGTTGTGGGCGTAGGTCCAGCCGGCGTCGCCGATGGGGCCGACGAAGACGAAAGCCGCCTTGATTTTCTCCTTCGGGGTGACGGCCCGCGACGAGGCCGGGGCGAACGACCCCAGGACGAGCAAAGCGGTGATCGGGAAAAAAGCGGCGAATCCCTTCCACCGATGCGTTCTCATATGGACCCCTCCTCCTTTTCAGCGCCCCGGGAACCGGCCGCGCCGCCTCCTCCCAAAAGGCGCCGTTTTGCAACAGGTCCATCGACAGGCGGGATACGGTCAACCGGCTGGACTATATCATTCGGAGACGCCGGGTTCAACGCTGCGGCAAGGCCCGGCTTCCAAGAAGGCGCGCCTGCCGCGAAGCGTCCCCGCGACGAGGGGTTATAAAACGCCGACGGAGCGGGATTCTCCGGGCTGATCAAGTTGACAACCCCCATCTCGGTATTAGAATAGTACGTAATCGGGAATCATTCCTGGGCGGACCTCCGCGGCGCGCCGCGGAGGCGCCGGTGGGTATTGGGCGGGGGGCTGAGAGCGACGCAAAGCGTCTTTCCCTCCGTCCGTCATCGACTCAAGGGGGAACAGAGACATGGCTTTTCAACTGCCGAAGCTGGAGTACGCCTACAACGCCCTGGAGCCTCACATCGATGCCCGAACGATGGAGATCCATCACACCAAGCATCATCAGACGTACATCAACAACGTGAACGCCGCCCTGGAGAAGCTGGGCGGCAAATTCGCCTCCATATCCGTCGAGGAGCTTTTGGCGAACGTCGGCTCGGTCCCGGAGGCCAGCCGGGGGGCCGTCAATTTCAACGGCGGCGGGACCGACAACCACAACATCTTTTGGAAGAACATGAAGCCGGGCGGAGGGGGCGAGCCCAAGGGCGCGGTGGCCGACGCCATCCAGTCGGCCTTCAAGGATTTCCCCGGCTTCAAAGACCAGTTCAGCAAGGCCGCCGTGGGTGTGCAGGGAAGCGGGTGGTGCTGGCTGGTGTACGACCCGAAGGGGAAGAAGATCGCCATCAAGACGATGCCGAACCAGACCAGCCCGCGCACCGAGGGGCTGATCCCCTTGCTCGGCGTCGACGTCTGGGAGCACGCCTACTACCTGAATTACCAGAATCGGCGCGCGGACTACGTCGCCGCCTGGTGGAACGTCATCAACTGGGACGACGTGAACGCGCGCCTGGCCGCCGCCAAGAAGTGAGGTCCGTTGCCCACAGCGCGGCGGTCCTCCTTGCGTCCTCCCTCCCGGAGGATGCGGGGAGAGTGTGATCGTGAGCGGAAGGGGGACGGCGAGGGCCGTCCCCCTTTTTCCGTCCGCCCCCCCGGGCGTGACGGCAGGGAGAGTTGGGAAGGATGGAGCCAAAGGGTCCCGCCTACTACATCTTCATCTGCAACAACAAGCGCCCCGAAGGGCACCCGAGGGGCTCGTGCGGGCCTCAAGGGGCCCAGGAGTGCATGATGCGCGTCGCCGATGAGATCGGCAAGCGCAACCTGTGGGATAAGGTCATGATGGCCACCACCTCCTGCCTGGGGCCTTGCGGCCCGGGGGTGACCGTCGTCATCTATCCCGAGGGAACGTGGTACTGCGGCGTCAAGCCCGAGGAAATCCCTGAGATCATCGATGCCATGACCGAGGGTCGCCGGGTCGAACGCCTGGAATACAACTGGGGGAGCGCGCAGCCGTAGGGGATGCGGGACCGGGCTCAGGAAGAGTCGCAAGCCCGTGGCCTTCGCTTCCATGCCGTCGGACGGGGGGGCTTCGTCGGCTTCTGTTCGGGCGGTTGCCGGCCGGCCGCCTGTCGGAATTCAGCCTCTCGGTTCAGAGGTCCCGGTATCGTTTGTGGCAGTCCAGGCAGCCCGCTTCGATCCGCCCGAATGATCGGCCGATCGCCTCGAGGTCCCGGCTCTCGGCCGCGCGGATGAGGCCGTCCACGTCCTCCCGAAAGGCCTTGAGCATTTTCCCCATCGGGATGCCAGGCGGGACGATTTGAGCGTACGCCGCCGCGGCCCCGGCAAGCCCTTCGGCCTCGGTTTTCAGTTTTTTCCAGTCGCTCATGCCGACGGCGTACGCGATCTGTTGGGTGCGGTTGAGGAACGTGATCATCAGGACGGCCGGGGCCCGGAAGGCCGATTGGCCGGGGGTCCGGCCGGGGATCGCCATAAGAGTCGAGACCGCAAGAAGGGAGAGCCCGAGAAGGCGGCGCATGCTCGCTGACTCCTCTTGAAAGGCGGCTTCGGATCGGCGCCCGCCGGGGTCTTTTCGCCCGGGGGGCTCTTGTGAAACCGCCCCTTTCCTGGGGGCGCGTCGGCTCCAAGCCGGGACAAAAAGGGAGCGCCCGCGGAGAAGACGCCCCTCAAGCCTTCTGCGCGAGACCCGCGACATGACCTTCTTTCCATGTCCGGGGCCTTTTTCTTCTTATATATTACAAGGAAATCGCGGGGGTCCGCGCCGGGGAGAGGGCCTGGCGCCCGCGGGCGGTCGATGGCGCCTCGGTGACCGGCCCGGACAATCGTCGGCATGGAGAGACGGCCATGCGCGCGCGTTGGCTATCCGTGGTTTTGGCGGTTACGTGGGCCTTGGGGGTCTCGGGCGGCGGAGTCGCCGAGGGCCAGGTGCTGGGTGCGGCCGCGCAGGATAGGGCCGTCAGCGGGGGGAAGGCCTACATGGCCCGCCGGGGCCTGAAGGCCCTGGGGCTGACCTTGATGGTCCCCCGCCGCTACGCCAAGACCCTGGTCGATGAGATCCAGGCGTTCGAAGAGAAGACGGGCATCGGCGTCAAGAGGTATGTGGAGGTCTCCGAAAAGGAGGCGCTCGAGAGGCTGAGGGAGGAGGCGGGCTCCAGATCCGGCGGCGTGGACTTTTTCCTCGCTCCGCCGACGGTGGTTCCCGAGTCGGCCGAGTTGGGCCTCTTGCTGCCCTTGGACGGTTTCATCCGGGCCGGGCGCCCGGACGTCGAGAAGGTCGCCCCTGCGTTTCGCCACGGGAGCCGCTATTCGGGTAAGACCTACGGCCTGCTGGCCGACGGCGCGGTGCCGGTCCTGGCCCTTCGCCAGGATTTGACGGCGCTGCCCGCCGAACGATCCGCCTTCAAGCGCAAGTTCGGCTGGGAGCCCGATTGTCCCGACACCTGGAGTCAGTGGCGCCAGTTGGCGGAGTTCTATACGCGCGAGTCGACCGAAGGGAAGTTCTCCAAGTACTACGGCGCCCTCAGCGCGCGGTCCCGAGGCTGGGGCTGGCGCTGGTGGCTGCAGCGCTACTACTCCAAGGGGAAGCTCCCTTTCGACGAGCGGATGACCCCCACCCTGGAATCCCCCGAAGCCGTCGCCACGACAAAGGAGTACATCGAGATCGCAAAGTACATGCCTGACGACAGCCGGGTCTGGACCCAGGAGGAGGCCGTTTCCGCTTTCCTGCAAGGCAACATCTTTTCGATCCTGACCTATCCCTCGGCGGCCCGCTCCATCCGCCGTCCGGCGGCCTCCGCCGTGGCCGGCAAGGTCAAATTTTGCACGGTGCCGGGCTCTCTAGTGGAAGGGGGGCCGTTTCGCAGGGCCCTGCAGATCCGGGGCGCCGTCTGGCTGATCAACCGCTATGGCCGCCATCCGGAGGCGGCGTACTGGCTCATCCAGTGGCTCACCTCCGGGACGGTTTCCGCCCGCCTGGCGTCGAAGCCGGGTTCGGCTTTTACCCCGCACCGGGAAGACGTTCTCAAGGACCCGAAGGTCGCGGCCGCCTACACGCCGCAGCTCCTTGAGATCATCGCCAAGCTGACGCAGGTCGCGGCCCCGGAGATCCTTCTGGTGGGGGCGGAACGGTATCACGAGGCATTGGACCGAAACCTCTTTGAGGCCTTGACTGCCGCCGTTTCCCCCGAGGAGGCGATGAAGCGGACCGCCGAGGCGTGGAAGCACATCACGGAGGCGGTCGGGCTGAAAAAGCAGATTCCGGCGTGGCGAAGCTTCCGCGAGGGGTTGCCGAAGAAGGACCTGCCCGAGTGACGGGGGCTTCGGGCGGGATTTCCGTCGGCGCGCGCCGTTTCCCGGCGGGCCTGCCTCTCAGGCCGTCCGGGGAGGAGGGGCGGGATGAGCCCGGGGGAGGGCAGTTCGCGCGCTACTGGAAGAGTTTTTCGAGGGCCTTCAGTCTCCGTTCCAGGGCCGAGGGCTTTCGCCCGCCCGGGCTCTGCTCTCTCGGGACCGCGTCCTCGCGGTAGCCGGCGGGGACCTGGAAGAGGGAATCCTCCAGGGGCCGGCGGTCGATCTTCTCGACGACCAGATCCGTCTGGATCGGCCCGAAGGGTCCGCTCTTTCCCATCAGCAGGATTCTCACCGCCGTTCCTCCGATGCGTTCGAGCTCGTTCAACAGCTTTGGGTCTATGGAGGGCAGCAGGTTGGCGGCCACGGCCGCGATCTTCCGCTGAATCGGGTAGAGCTCTTTGCCCGCGTCCGATTCCTGTGTGATCCAGACTCTCCCACGGTCCTTGTCCCGGTTGTCCCGCCGCAAGGCGTACACGCGGCAGAGGTACCCGTTCACCCGTTCGTGGACGTCGGTCGGCTCCAGCCGGTATCGCGGTTCCGGGCGACTCTCCTTCCCGCCCATCAGTTCGTCCACGCCCCGGACGATCTTGTCCGCGTCCTTCAGAACGTTTTCCAGGTCCTTCAGGGCGATTTTCATGTAGGTCTTCTTTTCGTGATCGAGCCGGACGATGACGCCCGGGTCGAACAGGATGAGGGTGGGCTTTCTCCGCCAGGCGTCCCCCTCGAGTCGGACCCGCTGGCCCTTGACGTAGAGGATCACCTTTCGGGAGACCGGGGATCGGTCGGGGGAGAACTGCGACGTGACGCGCTGGTGAAGGGTCGTGTCCGCCCGGGCCGGCGGAGCGGCGGCCCCCGCCAAAAGCCACAGGATGAGCGCGGCGACCGGGGCGATGCGCACGGCTACGGCTCCGGGGGGATGTGGGCCCGGATCTGGTCGAGGGCCTGCCGGATGGATTCCGCCTGGGCGACGGCGTTCAGCTCCGTGAAGATCCGGTGGGCTTCTCCCAGGCTCGCGCCGGCTGCGGCCAGGTTGTTCTCGAATATTTCGATCTTTCCGATGTTGCCGAGGTCGACGGCCTCACCCCACCGGTAATCGATCTCCCGGTTGATCCGCAGGGCGTGCCGGTAAGACTCCAGCGCCTCCTCCGTCTTTCCCTGGAGAAAGAGGATGTTTCCGATGTTGCCGAGGTTGTTGGCCTCGCCCCGGAGGTTTCCCACTTGCTGATGGAGCGAGAGGGCGGCCCGGAAATGTTCCAGGGCCTTCGACAGGTCTTTTTCGAGGCTGTAGATCAGGCCGATGTTGCCCAGGTTGATGGCCTCTTCGTATTTGTCGCCCATCTCTCGGTTCATGGCCAGCGCGCGCTGGCTGAGGTCCAGGGAGCTGGTGTAGTCCCCCTTCTCCCGGAACACGGCGGCCAGAAGCCGAAGCTCCAGCACCTCTTTGGAACGGTCGCCGAGCTTTCGCCAAAGCTCCAGCGCCTCGTGGTGGCGCTTGGAGGCTTCGTAAGGGGAATGTTTCGCCCGGCATAGGCGGCCCATCCGGCTGAGCGTTTCCGCCTGGCCCTGCCGATCCCCGAGCTGTCGGTAGACCTCCAGCGCCGATCCATAGTAGCCGAGGGCGTCGTCGGGAGCCCGGCGGTAGGTGGCGACAAGCCCCAGGTTCGTCAGGATGATCGCCCGGTCCTGGGGGGAGGCGTGCCGGGCTCGGGTCGCCTCCTTGAGACGCGTTTCCGCCTCGGCCTCAAAGCCCTGCCGGTAGTAGGTCAGGCCGAGGAGGTTCTGGGACCGGGCGGGGTTGAAGCCCGCGTCCAGCGCCATCTGCAGATAGGCGACCGTCGGCTCGAACTCCCCCGCGTAGTAGGACAGGAGCGCCAGGTCGTAATGGATTTCCGGGGGAGTCCGCGACCCTTTGCGCTCCTCCTCGTCGATGGCCCCGGCGGTCTTCTTCCACGCGGCGGCGAAGGATTCCGGCAGATTGACGCCGGCGGAGGCGGCGTCTGCTTCCCGCCCGCTTTCGCCGGGGACGGGCCCCAGCGGACGCCAGGCGTCCAGCAGGGGAGGGTCCGCCAGGCCGTGCCTCATCGCCAGTTCCCTCGGCTTGGCCCAAAGATCCAGGAGGTCGGCCTGCGGGCGGGGCTCGCCGGAGGCCCTCTCTCTTTCCCCCGCGAGGAGCGGGGAGTCGGACTCGATGAGCCGCGCCTCCGAGAACCCTTCGTCTCCCAGAAGTTCGGACGGGATTCGCCCGGGGGGCCGCGGCGGAAGGCTCCCCGGAGGCTTTGCGTCCCGGCGGGGCGGCCGGGCCGTCGCCGGCCTCGAAGGCGCCGGCTCGCGCGTCGCGGGCGCGGCGGGCCCGGAGTACAGCTGGTCCTCCGCGGGCGCGCCGGGCGCCGAGAATGTCCGGGGAAGCTCCGCCTCCGGGCCCCTGCGGGGCTCTTCCCATCCCGAGGCCTCGGCCCGAAGAGCGTCGTCCTCGCTGATGAGGTCGGCGTCGAGGCCCGTCTCGCCGCCGGCCGGACCCGGAGGATGGGGCCTTCTGGACCGCATGATCAGGAACAGGACGCAGGCGATTCCGACCCCGATGAGGAACGACACAAGGAGCAGCTTCAGCAGCATGTCGCTTCCCCGCCGTCGCGCGGGGGGCGTCCATTCGCGCGCAAGGCGCGCCCGGCGCGCGCGCCGAGATGGACCCCGCCCTCCACGGTCACTTCTCCGTTCACCATGACCAGGTCGATCCCGTCCGGATAATGGATGGACGACTCGTAGGACGAGGTGTCCCGGATCCGCTCCGGGTCGAAGACGACCAGGTCGGCCTTCCGCCCGGGAGAGATCGAGCCCCGCTCGGAGAGTCCGACCCTCCGGGCGGGGAGCCGCGTCATCCGCGCCACCGCCTCGGCGAGCGGCATCAAGCCCTCGTCCCGCACGAGGTTTCCCAGGACCCGGGGAAAGGTCCCGAAGGCGCGCGGGTGGGGAACCCCCTCTCCCAGCGGGCCGTAGTGCGCCCGCGCCTCCGCGTCGGAGCCGACGAAGACATAGGGCTTCCGAAGGATTCTGCGGAGATTGCCGTCGTCCATCAGGTGGAGCAGGATGATCTCGACCCAGAGATCCTCGGCGACCAGGAGATCCATGACGAAGTCGGCCGGGTCCCGGCCGGCCCGCGAGGCGCAGGCGGCGACGCTCAGGCCCTCGAACGGTTTGTTTTCCGGGCGGCTCACCAGGGAGATCACGACGTTCTTCCAGTGCTCCGGCCCCTTCTTTCGCCACGCCTCGCGGATCCGCGCCCGGTCCGCGGGGTTGCCCAGCCGGGCGAGGGCCTCCCGCTTTCCGCCGTCGTGCGCCCAATCGGGCAGGAGCGCCGAGAGGTGGGTGTTGGAGGCCGTGTAGGGATAGCGGTCGCACGCCACGTCCACCCCTTGCCGGGCCGCCTCTTCGATGAGGTGAAAGGCCCGGTCGATCTTCCCCCAGTTGTCGCGCCCCGCTGTCTTGAGGTGAGAGATCTGAAGGCGGGCCCCGCTTCGCCGCGCCACGTCGAGGACCTCTTCGATGGCCTCGAGAAGCCGGGCGCCCTCGCTGCGCATGTGGACGCTGAGGAATCCCCCCCGGGCGGCGGCGGCGAGGGCGACCGTCTCCTGGAAGGACGAGAAACAGGCCGGGGGATAGACCAGGCCGGTGGAAAGGCCGAAGGCCCCCTGGGACATCCCCGCCTCGATCATCGCCACCATGGCGCGGAGCTCGCCGTCGTCCGGCGGCCGGCCGGCCCCGCCCATGATGGACTGCCGGACGGTGTTGTGGCCCACCTGGTGGACGTAGTTCACGGAGATCCCCGCCTCTTCCAGGTGCCCCAGGTATTCCCGGACCTCGGAAAAATCCGGATCCAGCCCGTAGCGCTCCTGGTACAGCTTCCGCCGCTCCTCCCGGGCCTCGCCGCAGACGGGCGCCGCGGAGTACCCGCAGTTGCCCCCCACTTCCGTGGTGACGCCCTGGCGGACCTTGCTTTCCGCGAGGGGGTTGATGAGGAGGGAGTAGTCGGAGTGGGAATGAATGTCGATGAATCCGGGCGCCAGGGCTTTGCCGTTCAGGGAAATGACGCGGCGGGCTTCGATCCGGCCCTCCGGCGCGGAGGGAGAAAGCCGCCGGACGGCGGCGATCTCGTCTCCCCGGGTCCCCACGTCCCCCTGAAAGGGCGGCCCGCCCGTGCCATCGTAGATGGTGGCTCCCCGAAAGAGGATGTCGAGCCTCTCGGGCAAGTTCTTCCTCCGGCTGCCTGCCTGAACCGTGACCTGCAAAAAATCTCCCTTAGATTCTACTCGCCTCCGCGGGGGCCGAACAAGGTTCTGCGGGGGCGGGGGCGCTTTTCACGAAGGCGCCCGGTTTGAGGCCGGTTTGAGGGAAAATCCGGCCGGTTCTCATCCCGGCCTCACAGGCGGTTCAGGGCCACGCGCCCGCCCACCGCGACCCACCGGACCTCCAGGCTCTCGTCCAGGACCGCCACGTCCGCGTCGGCGCCGGGCGCCAAGACCCCCTTCCGGCCGAGGAGGCCGAGGACGCGGGCGGGGGTCTCGGTGACCCAGGGAAGGGCCTCCTCCAGGCGGAAGCCGCAAAGCCGGATCGCGTTGGCCAGCGCCCGCCGTGAGCTGAGAAGCGCCCCGGCGAGGGCGCCCTCGGAGGTGACGACCCGGTCCTTTTCCAAAGTCACGCGCGCGTCCCCCATGTGGAATCCCCCCGCCGGTGGGCTCTCCGACGCGTCCTCTCCCGCCGGCGTGGCGTCCGAGACCAGAAAGGCCCCGCTCGCGCCCTTGAGGCGGAGCGCCGCCTGGAGGGCGGCGGGATGGACGTGGATTCCATCGGCGATGAGCCCGGCCGTCACCCGGGGGTCGGTCAGGACCACTCCCAGGACGCCGGGCTCGCGGTGATGGAAGCTCCCCATGCGATTGAAGGCGTGTGTGGCCAGCCGGACGCCCGCGCGCACCGCCCGCTGGGCCTCCTCGAACGTCGCCTTCGTGTGGCCGAAGGCCGGGCGCCACCCCCTTTGTGTGACCCTTTGCAAGAGAGCGAGGCCGCCGGAGAGCTCGGGCGCCAGGGTGAGGAGGGCGGGGGCCGAGGGCTGCCCGTCCTTTCCCTCCCAGGCCCTGGCGAGTCGGTCGAACAGCGGGGGGTCCGGGAGGCGGAGGTGTTCGCGGGGATGGGCGCCCGCCATCTCGGGGTTGAGAAAGGGCCCTTCCAGGTGGACGCCGACGACCGAGGCGGCGGGGGCCTCCTCGGGTGTGGAGGCCGAGCGGACGGCGGAGAGGGTTTCGAGGAGGAGGGGTTCCGGGGCGCTGATGAGGGTGGGGAGGAACGCCGTCGTGCCGAGGGGGGCCAGCGTTCGGGCGATGGCCCGGACGGCGGACTCGGTGCCTTCGAGGACCGCTTGCCCGCCGCCTCCGTTGACCTGGAGGTCGATGAAGCCCGGAACCACGTGGCGACCCTGCGCTTCCACCACGGCGGTGCCGGTCGGGGCGTGAAGCCGAGGGCCGAACGCCTCGATCCGCCCATCCTGCAACAGGAGGTCGCACGGTTCGAGAACCCCCTCCGGGGTGTGCGTCTTCCCCCCTCTGAGGAGGATCGGACGCGCCGGGGTTCTCATGGGCATTGAGGGCGACGGGTTACTTGCGCGCCTTGAGCTCTTTCCGGACTTCGTTGTTGGCATCGATGAGAAGTTGCAGGTTTTCCCGGGCCTTCTGCCGCAGGGTGTCCCGCAGGGTCATGAGGACGACGCGCCCCCCCAGGGTCGCGATACCCGCCACTTCGGGGATCTTCTTTCCGGGGTTTTTGGAACATTCCTCGATCTGTTTGGCGATCTCTTCTTGGGAGTAGAGTTCACTCTCCCGGTAGCCGTAGGTCACTTTCACATAGTCGCGCTCTTTCCGGGCGTCTTCCCGTGTCTCCCGGATGATGTTCTCCATGTCGATAGACTTGGGTTTTTTGCCGCCTTTGCGTATGATCGCCTTGACCGCGTTGAAGTACTTGGTTTGGGTCATGTCCTGCCCGAGCTCGTCCTGGGGAATCTTGGAGCTGATCTCGAACTCGATCTCGCCGTCCTTGATCACGGGGCTGCCGATCTCATAGGTGAGACCCTGGACGTTGAACCGGTCCCCTTTCTTGGAGACGTATTTTTCTCGGAATTCCTCTGTGAGACTGGACAGAGCCTCGGAGGCGAACTCAAGGAAAAGCTGTTCTTTCAAATTGCCCATGGAACCGCTCTCCTCCTGGTGCGTGGCGCGAAAGTCCCCCTGAGCCGTAAAACTGGAGGCCCGACCGCCAGTATATATAAAGGCGAGTCCCAGTTGCGGCAAGGCGGGTTCTTTCATAGAGGGGACTTTTCTGAAAGCGTAAAAGGCCCCCTGCGCATCGCGGGCGGGCGGAACTCCCCTTGGGCGCAAGGAAACGGCCCGCTCGCCGGAAGTGGCGCAGCGGTGGACTTATCGCAGCCCAAAGGGTAATATTTTTTCCGGGTTTTCAGCGTGCGGGGTTGCGCATGCAAGGCGACGGAATGGGCGCATTTGCGAGGGAGTGAGGGTTGAGCGCGCGCCGGGATCGCATGAGTTTCGTGTTGGTTTTGTGTGCGCTTCTGATTTTGGCTGGCTGCGCTTTCTTCCCGGGACCGGCCAAGGTGGGCGATCCGGTGAAGGAATTTTTGGCCCGGGTGAAGAAAGAGCGAGCGAGCGCGTTCCGCAGGGTCGAGTCCGCGCGCAAGGGAAAAGGGCTCTTCGACCTGCAGATCGTGATGCGGGCCGACTGGGCCCGACGCAAGGCCGAAGAGAAAGAGTCGGACGCCCTGACATTGGCGCGGACATGGCTGGGTATCATCCAGCCGGGCAGGCCTGAGAAGGCGTGGCTGGAATTTGTGGATTCCGGGGGAGGCGTTCTGGCCTGGGGGCTGTTCCAATCGGACAAGGGTCTTTTTTGGGGTTTGGGGAAGCCGGCTCAAAGAGGGCAATCGGGTATTTGGGGGCCGTCGCGGGCCCTTTCAGCAAGATGACAACGGAAAGAGGAACCCATGCCGGTTGCGGGGGACGTCCTCAGGCGGGTGATGGGCCGTTTCGCGACGGGGGTCACCGTCGTCACGATTCTGGATGATGAGGGCAACCCCCAGGGCTTCACGGCGAACTCCCTGACCTCGGTTTCCCTGAATCCGCCGTTGGTTCTGGTTTGCGTGGATCACGGGGTCAGGAGCCGTCCCTGCTTCCGCCGGGACCGCGTCTTTGCCGTCAACATCCTCGGCGAAGACCAGGAAGACCTCTCGCGGAGGTTTGCCTCCAAGATGGAAGACAAGTTTGGGGATGTCTCTTATAGGCCGGGGGAGCTGGGCCCTCCGCGTCTGGACGGCTGCATCGGATACCTGGAGTGCCGCATTCTGTACGAGTATCCCGGGGGCGACCACGCCATCTTCGTGGGGCAGGTCGAGGCGGCCCGGTGCGCGGGCGACAAGAACCCGCTTCTTTTTTACGGGGGGAAGTACGCCCGGTTGTAGGCCCCGGTCCAAAGGTTTCGGCGGCCGGACTCTCCGGCTGCAAAGTGCCCCTCAGGCTTCGCGGGCCAGGAAGCGCGGCACCAGGTCTTTCACGTCCATCCTCTCGTACTCCTCGAAGGGCTGGTGGATCCAGGGAGAGTCCTCCAGGTACTCGACGTAGTAGTCCGGACGGAAGGTGGAGGCGGCCTTGTACCACAGGACGGCGGTCCGGATCTCTTCGATGTAGAATCCGTAGTAATGCTTCAGCCAGTCCACGCTCTTTTTGAGCGTGATGCCGGAGTCCACGAGGTCGTCCAGCAGCAGGACGTGGGAATCGAGGTTCGGCGTGGTCTTGGCCAGGTCCCGGGAGAAGATGATGCTGCCGCGCGACGTGCGGTTCTCCCCCGCGTAGGATTCCACTGACAGGATGGCCAGGGGAAGGTCGAACAGGCGGCAGAAAATGTCCCCGATGCGCAGACCCCCCTTGGCAATGCAGATCACCTGATTGAAGCCCCAGCCGCTGTCGCGGACCTGGCAGGCCAGTTGCTCAATCTTCTGGCTGTATTCGGACCAGCTCACGTACAGGTCGGTCATCTCGCCTCCTTACCACCTTCCGAGGTCTACGGGGACGGCCCCTTCGCGCCGCCCGGCCCCATCAAACGATTTCCTCCAGTTCAGGATAATGCCTCAGCAGGTCCGCAGGCGCATGCACGCCCTCTCCCGTCAGCATGTGCCTGAGCTGCAGGGCGTTGACCAGCGCCTGCCCCCGGAAGTGATTGTTGAGGATGACGAACGTCTCGGGTGCCCTTTCGGCGACTTTTTGGATGTTGTCCAGCCAGGCCTCCAGCTCTTCCCGGCCGTAGAGATAGTCGTAGCGGGCGTCCCGCCCCGCGTCCTCCCGGAACCAGTCCCCGTAGTTGCGGCCGTGCATCCGGATGTAGCCCACCGGCCCGGAGGTCCTGGCCGTGGGCCCGAGGGACCTTCCAATGACCGGCTGGTCGATGTTCACGAATCCCGCATTGCGGTCCGCCAGCCACCGGAAAAACTCCGGGCGGTTCCAGGACGCATGGCGGATCTCCACCGCCCGGGGATACGCGGCGAAGGCGTCCAGGAGCCGGCTCAGCCAGGCCCGGTTCGCCGGCGCGTTCTTGAAAGACCAGGGGAACTGGAGGAGAAGACAACCCAGGCGGCCTTCGTCCAGAATGGGGTCGATCCCCTTGCGGAAGGCTGTCACGTCCCGCTCGGAAAGGCCCGTCCTCTCGTGCGTGAAGCCCCGCCAGAGCTTGACGGTCAAGCGGGCCCCCGGGTTCGTCCCGGCCTTGAGCGCCCAGCTTCGGGCGGTCCAGGGGGAGGGGGGATGGTAGAACGTGCTGTTGATCTCGATGGCGTCCACGAAGCCCAGCAAAAACGTCATGGGATCGAACCCTCGGGGCGCGGGCTTGGGATAGACCGTTCCTTCCCAATCCTTGTAGGACCACCCGGCCGTCCCCACCCGGACGGCTCCTGCGCGAGAGGAAGGGCTGGAGTCCGCAATTCCGGCGGCGGCTTCGACGGCGCGGGCGGGCTTCGACTTTTCTTCTTGTGCGGCTTCCCGCTTGTGGCCCAAAATTGCCATGGGTCTGGTCCCTTCGATAGGCTGATTGTAAGCGGGTCGTCCGTCAATCTCAATGGATCGCCCCTTCGGACGGGAGACCGAAATGATCGTTGATGTTCACACGCACTATTTCCCGGAAGAATACCTCGACCTGGTGGAAAGGGAAGGGTCCCGCTACGGGGTCGAGCTGACGCGCAACAGGGAGGGGGAGCGCGAGCTGCGCCTTCAGGGCGCCCTGCATCCTCCTCTGCGGGCCTTTTTCGACGTGGAGATCCGCCTGCGCGACATGAAGACCCAGGGCGTGGACGTCCAGGTGGTCCACCATTCCTCCCGCCCGAACGTGCTCTTTGCAGACCCCGGCCTGGCGGTCGAGCTCTGCCGGGTGAGCAACGAGGCGTACGCCGACCTCGTCCGCGCCCATCCGGGTCGGTTCGTGGGCCTGGGCGTGCTGCCGTTGCAGGACCCGGCGGCGGCCCTGCGGGAGCTGGAGAGAGTGAGGGGGTTGGGACTGGGCGGGGTCATGCTGCCCACCCACGTGAAGGGCGAGTCCCTGGGGTCGAAGAGGTTTTATCCCCTCTACGACGCTCTGAACGCCTTCCGGATGCCGGTGTTCGTTCATCCCAACGCGCCCGCCGGGGCGGAGAGAATGGCGGAGTACAGAATGTGGAACGGCGTGGGTTTCCCGCTGGAGACCACGCTGGCCGCCGGGAAGCTCCTTTTCAGCGGGACGTTCGGGAGGTTTCCGGAAATCCGGTGGATCTTCGCCCACGGGGGTGGGACGCTTCCGTACCTGCAGGGCCGGTGGGGGCAGATCTACGACATTTCAGAGGAGAACCGCGCGAGCCTCTCGGAGCCTCCCGGAGAGGTCCTCCGCCGTGTGTGGTATGACAGCCTGGTGTATCATCCTCCGGCCATCGCCTATCTCGTCCGGGAGATGGGCGCCGACCGCGTCCTCCTCGGGAGCGATTATCCGTACGACATGTCCCCGCCCGACCCGGTGGGGGACATCCGTCGCGCGCAGCTCGGAGGTGGAAAGGAGGCCCGGGTCCTGGGCGGTAACGCGGAACGGATGTTCGGTCTGGCTTTTTCATCGAAAAAAAGGAGGAGCGACGAGGCATGAAAACGCACGTGCTTTCCGCAGCCCCGGAGACGGTTCACTGGGGATTTTACGACCATCGGCTCGAGCCGGTCCTGACCATCGCCTCCGGCGACCGGCTCATCGCGCACACCGTCTCGGCCCATCCCCACTTGTTGCCGGCCGACCGGAGCAGGGTTCCGAAGGAGATATCGGCCATTCACGCCAAGGCGCGGAAAGGGCCGGGGCCGCACATCCTCCTGGGGCCCGTGGCCGTGGAGGGGGCGGAGCCGGGCGACGTCCTGGAGGTCGCCATCGAGGAGATCAGGCCCCCGCTCGACTGGGGCTACAACCAGATGCGGGCGTTCGGGGGCGCCCTTCCGGAAGACTTTGCCTACCGGGTCGGCCGGATCATCGAACTGGACCTGAAGGCGGGGACCGCCGAGGTGGCGCCGGGCTGGAAGATCCCCCTGCGGCCCTTTTTCGGGCAGTTGGCCGTCAGCCCCCCGAAAGAGTGGGAAGAGATCCCCAGCAACCCGCCCTCGCTCCACGGGGGGAACCTGGACAATAAAGAGCTGGTGGCCGGCAGCACGCTCTATCTCCCCGTCTGGAAGAAGGGGGCCGGTTTTTCCGTCGGGGACGGCCACGGCGTCCAGGGGGACGGCGAGGTCAACCAGACGGCCGTGGAGACCTCCATGGACGGGACCTTCCGGCTGACCGTCCGCAAGGACGTGAAGCTCCGCCTCCCGCGGGCCGAAACCCCGACCCATCACATAACGATGGGGTTCGACCCGGACCTGGACGCCGCAGTCAAGATCGCCCTGCGGGAGATGATCGACTTTCTTTGCGCCGGGTACGGCCTGAGCCGGGAGGACGCCTACGTGGTGTGCAGCGCCGCCGTGGACGTCCGGATCACCCAGGTGGTGAACGGCAACAAGGGCGTACACGCCATGCTGGCCAAGGGGCTTCTGCCCTGAGGGTCAAAGGCCGGGTCGGGCGGGGCGTGGGGACACGGCGGCCGAAGGGATGGAGGAGGGGATGAAGAGTCTCTGGGATGACCGGGAGGCGGCCCGGTTCGCCCAGTCCTCGGGGGAGCTGGGGCTGAGGGTCTACACCTCGCGCCTGTTAGGCCGCGACCCGTCCCTGGTGCTGCACGGCGGCGGCAACACCTCGGTGAAGATCCGGGAGAGAAACCTCCTCGGCCAGGAGGAAGACGTCCTGTACGTCAAGGGGACCGGCTGGGACCTGGCGACCATCGAGGAGGCCGGCTTTGCGCCGGTCCGCGTGGACCCCCTGCTGAGTCTGGCGAGGCTCCCGTCGCTTTCCGACCCGCAGATGGTCAACGAGCTCAAGACCCGCATGACCCACGCGGCGGCGCCCGCGCCCTCCGTGGAAACCCTCCTGCACGCCATCCTCCCGCACCGCTACGTGGACCACACCCACGCCGACGCGGTGGTCACGGTGACGAACACTGAGGAGGGCCGGGAGCGGATTCGGGAGATCTACGGCGAGAGCGTGGTCGTCGTTCCCTACGTCATGCCGGGCTTCGACCTGGCCCGGGCCGTGGCCGAGCGGTTTCCGGAAGAGGCCGGGGAGAACACTGTCGGCATCGTCCTCATGCACCACGGCGTCTTCTCCTTCGGCGAGACGGCGAAGGAATCCTACGAGCGCATGATCGACCTGGTGGAGCGCGCGGAGCGGTACCTCGCGGAGCGGGGGGCTTGGGGTTTGCCGCCGCCCGAGGATCCCCCTTCCGGCGCGCGGCTCCGCGCGGATCTGGCCGCGCTGCGCAAGGAGGTTTCCAGCGCCGCCGGGTTCCCCGTCATTCTCTCCCTGCGCGGGGGCAGCCGGGGGAGGGCCTTCGCGCGCCGCCAGGACGCGGGGGAGATCTCGCAGCAGGGCCCGGCGACGCCGGACCACATCCTCCGCACCAAGCGGCTTCCCATGCTCGGCCGGGACGTCGGGGCTTACCGGAGGGCGTACGAGGCGTACTTTGCCGCCCACGCCCGCAGGGCGCGGGAGAGGAAGATCATGCTGGACTCGGCGCCGCGGGTGATCCTTGACCCGGAGCTCGGGCTCTGCACCGCCGGCAGGACCGCGCGGGAGGCCGACATCGCGGCGGACCTCTACGAGCACACCATAGAGGTTGTCCTGCGCGCCACGGCGCTGGGGGGCTACCGCGCGCTCCCCGCGCAAGACCTCTTCGACGTGGAGTACTGGGACCTGGAGCAGGCCAAGCTGCGAAAGGGCGGCCCCCCGCCCGCCTTCGCCGGCGAGGTGGCGCTGGTGACCGGCGCCGCGTCGGGGATCGGGAAGGCCTGCGTGGACTCGCTGTTGAGGCGGGGCGCGGCCGTCGTCGGCCTGGACGTGAACCCGGCCGTCGAAGCCCTGCACGGGGGCCCGGACTACCTCGGCGTCGCCGGCGACGTGACGGACGAGCCGGCGGTCCGAGAGGGGCTCGAGCGGGGTGTGCGCCGGTTCGGCGGGCTGGACATCCTGATCCTGAACGCGGGCGTCTTCGCGCAGAGCCGCCCCGTCGCCGAGCTGTCCACGGAGGAGTGGCGCCGCGTGATGGGCGTCAACCTGGACGCCAACGCGGCGCTGCTGCGGGAGTGCCATCCCTTGCTGAGGCTTTCTCCGAAGGGCGGGCGCGTGGTCGTCATCGGGTCGAAGAACGTTCCGGCGCCGGGGCCGGGGGCCGCGGCCTATTCCGCCTCCAAGGCGGCGCTCACGCAGCTCATGCGGGTGGCGGCCCTGGAGTGGGGGGGGGACGGGATCCGGGTCAACGCCATCCACCCCGATGCCGTGTTCGACACGGGCATCTGGACCCGGGAGGTGCTGGAGTCGCGCGCCGCGAGCTACGGCCTGAGCGTGGAGGCGTACAAGAGGAAGAACGTCCTGAAGGTCGAGGTGACGAGCCGGGACGTGGCCGAGCTCGCCGCCGAGATGTGCGGGCCGCTCTTCGCCAAGACCACCGGCGCGCAGGTCCCCGTGGACGGGGGGAACGACCGGGTGATTTGAGCCCTTCCCGCGCGCCCCGGCCAGCCCTGACGTGAAGCGGGGTGAACCCCCTTGTGGAAAAGTGGAGGCCGCCCGTCGAGCGTCGGGGCGACCGCGGAAAGACATGTCCGATCCAGCCAGCCGTTCCTTGGCCAGCCGTCCCTTGG
>JACPRG010000116.1 GCA_016190025.1 Candidatus Tectimicrobiota bacterium | reverse complement strand
CAAAAAGACCGAGGCGGAGTGGAAGAAGCAGCTCACCCCGGAGCAGTACCACGTCACCCGGCGGAAGGGGACGGAGCCGGCCTTCACGGGGGAGTACTGGAGCTCCAAGGAAAAGGGGGTTTACAAGTGCGTCTGCTGCGGGGCGGAGCTCTTCCGCTCCGAGACCAAGTTCGACTCGGGCACCGGCTGGCCCAGCTTCTATGAGCCGATGGCGAAGGAGAACGTCAAAGAGGAGATGGACGAGAGCTACGGCATGCGGCGGGTCGAGGTGCTGTGCGCCCGCTGCGACGCCCACCTCGGACACGTCTTCGAGGACGGCCCTCCGCCCACGGGGCTCCGGTACTGCATCAACTCGGCGTCTCTGAGACTCGATCAAAAGAAGTGAGCGCAAGATGGGCGCCTCCGGCGGTCCAGCCGCCCGTGCGTCCTCGGGCGGGATTTCTCGCTTCGCTCGGAGTGACCGGCGGAGGCTGAAGCTTCCGCGCTATACCGCTGACCCACTACCTACCGCGCTTTTTCATTGATTCCCCCCGATCTCTTCCCGTAAAATAAATTATCGGAGAGATCGCGAGTCCGGCGGAGCCTGGAGGGGGAAAGGCCCCAAGGCCCCGGCCGTCCTGGCGGAAGGAGGGTGAGCCATGGTGAAACCGGTGAACGTCCGCGGCATCATCCCGGCGACGGTCCTGCCCATGACGAAAGACTACA
Source organism: Candidatus Tectimicrobiota bacterium (assembly GCA_016190025.1). The sequence goes on along the minus strand of JACPRG010000116.1, from coordinate 2,400 downwards.
GGATGGACCCGGCCTCCATGAAGTGCTACTACGAATGGCTCATCGACCAGGGGGTGTGCGCGGTCGCCGTCAACGCGGACACGGGCGAAGGCCCCCACCTCTACCCGGAAGAGAAGCGCCGTGTCCTGGAGAAGGTCGTGGAGATCGTGAGCAGCCGGGTGTCCGTCATCGCCGGCCTCACGGCCGCCTTCACCGACCAGGCCGTCCGGCAGGCGAAAGAGGCCGAGGCCATCGGCGCCGACGGCCTTTTGATGTTCCCCATCCCGGCCTTCCGGGGAAAGCCCCAGGACGCCGGGCAGGTCTACGCCTACCACGCCGCCATCGCCGACGCCGTGGACCTGCCCATGATCCTCTTCCAGCTCCAGGACGCCCTGGGCGGGGTCGAGTTCGAGGTGGAGACGCTCCTGCGCCTTTCCGCCATCGAGAACGTCGTCGCCGTCAAGGAGGCGTCCTTCGACGCGCTGAAGTTCGTCCGGACGGTGGCGGTCCTGGGCGCGGGACCCCGGCCCATCACCATCCTGACGGGTAACGACAACTTCATCTGCGAGTCCTTCATCCTGGGCGCCAAGGGCGCCCTCATCGGCTTCGGGACGGTGGCGACCTCCCTCCAGGTCGAGGCCTTCCACGCCGCCATGGAGAACGACTTCGCCAGGGTCATGGAGATCGGCCGGAAGATCCAGCCGCTGGTGGACGCCACCTTCGGCCCGCCCGTGCGGAACTACCGGGCCCGGCTGAAGGAGGTCCTGGTGATGCAGGGGGTCATCGAGCGGGCCACCGTCCGCCCGCCCCTGATGCCCGTCCCGGACGCCGAGCGGGCGGCCATCCGGAAGGCCCTGGAAGCGATGGAGCTTCTGCCGGCGAGGGCCTGACGGGCCGCTGGGCGGCGAGGAATCTCTTGTCCCCCCCTCGTCGGCCGCGTGAGCCGTAGAGAGAGGTCTTGTTTGCGCCATCCTGGGGAGCCTGGGCGATGAAATTCGGTCTTTCGCCGTGTCAGGAAAAGGTCCGCTGGGAGGACACCGTCGAGCAGTCCGTCAGGGCGGAGGAGTGGGGATACGACTCCCTCTGGTTTCAGGAGCACCACAGCGTGGAGGAGGGATACTACCCCTCGCCCTGGGTGGCCCTGGCCGGAATCGCCTCTCACACCCGGACGGTCAAGCTGGGGACCAGCGTCCTGATCGTCCCCTTCTATCACCCCTTCCACATCGCCGAGGACGCCACCATGCTGGACGTGATCTCGGGCGGCCGGTGCATCCTGGGGCTGGGCGTGGGATACCGGGCGGAGGAGTTCGCCCTGTTCAACGTCTCCGTCAAGGAGCGGGGAGGGAGGACCGAGGAGGGCACGCAGGTCATCCGGGATCTCTGGACCGAGGACCGCGTCACGTACGAGGGGAAATACTTCCGGCTGAAGGACGCGCGGCTCCTCCCGAGGCCCATCCAGAAACCCCGGCCCCCCATCTGGATGGGCGGCTGGACCGAGCCCGCCTGCGCGCGGGCGGCCCGCCTGGCCGACGCCTGGTTCCCGGGCCCCACGGCCGACCTGGGGAAGGTGAAGGCGGCCTACGGGTTCTACAAGAAGGCCCTCGGCGCCGCGGACGAGGAGATCCGCTCCCGGGAGTTCCCCATCATGCGGGAGTTCTTCTGCTGCAAGAACAGGGCGGCCGAGGAGGAGGCCCTCGAACACCTGAAGCACATGTACATGGCAGACTACGTGAAGTGGGGGCACAAGACCACGTCCACCGGCGAGAAGGACGTCACCTTCGAGGGCCTGATGAAGGACCGGCTCATCGTCGGCCCTCCGGAGAGGTGCATCGAGGGCCTGGAGAAGTTCATCGATGAGCTGGGCGTCAACCACCTGATCTTCCGGATGCACTTCCACCTGATGCGCCAGAAGGCGGTTTTGGATTCCATGGAGCTGTTCGCCAGGGAGTGCATCCCCCACCTGAAGAAAAAGTACAGTTGATCTTCCCTTCCGGCTGATTCGACGCCCGGCCTTCCCTTGGTTTCCCGAAGCCGGGGGGACGGCATTCCGCGCGGCGTCAGTGTACTTTTCTTCTGGATCGCCCATATTTGTATGAGTGGGGGCCGCGGATCGCTGCGCCGCCGTACGGGAGGAAACAGTTCCTAATCGCAGGCGCGTTCTGCGATTGCGAGCCGGGGGAAGGAGGAGACGCCCATGAAGAAGATCCTCGTCGCAACCGGGGGCTCCCGCTGGTCGGAAGCGGCGGTGGCCTACGCGGCGAAGCTGGCCCGGGAGGAGGAGGCCCAGCTCATCGTCGTCCACGTCATCGACACCCCTGCCCTTCCCGTGCACGAGAGGAAGCAGGAAGGCGCGAGGGCCGTCCTGGAGCGGGCCCGCCGGATCGCGGCCCAATACCTGGACGCCGTGGACGCCCGGTGTCT
>JACPRG010000115.1 GCA_016190025.1 Candidatus Tectimicrobiota bacterium | reverse complement strand
GGCAATTCAGCCGGCGCAGGCCCTCCACGACGGCCGAGATCTGTGTCATGCAGGAAAGCCCCGAGGCGCCTCGAAGGCGCTCCGTCACTTCCCGGTTGCCGGCGTGTCCCCTGAAAAACCCCGCCGGCGTCCCGCAAAGGACCGCGCAGTCCGCCTTCATGATGGCCAAGTCCCGACCGCACCGTTCCACATGCTGCACCATCCCCTCGATACCTTTCAGGTCGACGGTCTCGATGTACATCCGACTCCCTACGAAGGAGACCCCCTCGGGCGCCGCACTCCTGACCTCCGCCTGCAACATGGGGCCCCCCGTCGGCTCGATGAGACCGATCAATGCCCGCCATCCATACATAACCTTTCCCTCCAAAACCGTCTTGGCCGCGTCAACAGACCCCCCCGAGGCTCGTCCCGGTGGCCGAATGCGGGCGCCGAACCCCGGATCGCCACGTCAGCTTCCTGTTTGGGCTGGTTCTAAAGCCGCACCCCTTTGCCACCTTTCGGGCTGCTTCGCCAGCTGGGTCGATCCGGTTGTCATCGGCGGCGGATCCCCCTTGCCTGCCGGCAGGCAGGGCCACGCGTCCTTCTTCCACGCGGGCCTCGCCGCTTGAGGCCCGTGGCCTCTCAGGCGCCCCCTCCCTTCCACTTGGGGAAGAGCTTCGGCAGGAACTCGTTGGTGTACACCTCACCCAAGGGGGGCGCGGACTTCAGGCCCATGTACGTCGAGATCAGCCGGACGGTCTCCGCCATCTTCTCCCGGCCCATGTACCCGATCCCGTGCTTTTTGGCCGTCGGGGTCAAGAGGTACTCCGCCGCGATGCCCCAGTGGGCGCGGGCGAGGTCCTTCTGGATGGCCGGGTAGTGGCGGAGCAGGATGTCCACCGCGGCGTCCGGGTTCTCTATCGCCCAGGCCATGCCCTTCATCGTGGCCGCGGTGAAGCCCCGGACGAGATCGGGCTTGCCTTTGATCGTGGCGTCCGGCGCGATGAGGCCGTTGCTGTAAATGTCGACCCCCCAGTCGGCGTAGAGCAGGGCCGAGAGCTCCTTTCCCTGCTTCGTCGCCAGGGCCTTCGCCGTGGGGAGCTCGGTGATGTAGTACGGGGCGCCGTCGATCTTGCCGGCCAGGATGCTGGCGGTCTTGGCGGCGTCGGGCATGGGCAGATATTTCACCTTGCTTTCGTCCACGCCGTTCAGCTTCGCAAAGGCGGGGAAGATGAGCCACGTGGAGCTTCCCGCGGGCCCCCCGATGGCCTTTCCCTCCAGGTCCTTGGGGGTCCGGATCCCCGTGGATTTCAGGGATACGATGGCGAACATCGACTTGTCGTGGATCATGCCGATGAGGCGGACCTGGGTGCCCTTCGTGCGCCCCACGATCACCGACCCGCTGTCGGCGAACCCGAAATCCACGACCCTCGTGTGGACCTTCTTGACCGTGTCGCCCGAGCCGTATCCGCGAAGGATGGCCGTGTCCAGGCCCGCGTCGCGGTAAAAGCCGCGGTCGAGCGCCGCGTAGAACCCGGCGTGCTTGCCGTAGATGATGTAGTCCATCCCGAAGGTGACCTTGGTCTGGGCCGGCGCCTCCGGGGCGGCCGCGAGCGCCCAAAAGACCGCCAACAACAGCAGAAACCTGACCCATCCTTTCATCGCCCCTTCCTCCCTACTGAGCCTTCACGCCGTCTCCAACAGCCGCCCGAAGCCCGGGATGGACTCCCGGACGCCAAGCGTCCTCAGCGTCTCCCAGGTCCAGGCCTGGTTGGCCGTGACCACCGGGACCCCCAGCTCGTCCTCCAGGGGGCCGATGACGGGCAGGGTGTCGAGCCGCCCGCAGGTGATGTAGATCCCGTCGGCCGCCGGCGCTTTCCGGTACGCCTCCCGCGCCAGGCGCGCGGCCGTCTCGGACGGCAGCCGCAGGACGTCGTACATCCGCGAGTGGGGCAGGATCTCGTAGCTCACCAGCTCGAACCCGTTGTCCCGGAGGAACTGCTTGTGGATCTCGTGGGGCTCGACGGCGGAGTCCCGAGCGGGGACCGTGAAGCCCATGGCCACGGCCAGCTTCTTCACGCCCAGCCGCCGGAGCGCCCGGATGGCCGCCGTCACGTTGGTCGTGGCGGGGAGGCCCGTGGCGCGCTGGATGTCGTCGATGATGCTCAGGTCCGCACCGCTCCCGGCGGTCCAGATGACCGCTCACCCGCCGGCCACGACGACCTGGGCGCCGGCCCGCTCCAGCTTCCGTGCCGCCTCCAGCACGCCCTCGCGGTTGTGGCACAGCTCCTCGAAGACCGTGTTCTCCACCCCCAGGGTGGTGCTGGCCAGGTTCACCCCCTCCGGGGCGATCTGGTAAAAGTCCAACACCTGGTTGGTCAGGATCGTGGGGCTGATGAACCCGATGATTCCTCGCTCTCCGAACATCTCCTGCCTCCTTTGCCTCAAGCGGATCCCTCGATAGACGGCGGTTCGGGAAAAAGGGAGCATCGCCGCGAGCCGGCCTTCCTCCCCGGCGACCCGCTCGGGGCCGCTCCGAAAGGCCGACTCGCTCCCGCCCGGTCAGCAGGCGAATGTTGACGCTGAGATAAAAACAGTCTATCCGTCCTGCCCGCCGCGCAAAAATGATCTAGATCAGGAAATTAAAAGTTTTCTGTTTTTCCAAGAACTTAGGGAGGAGAGACGAAAAGGCGCGCGATAGCCGCGGAAAAGAGACCGCCGCTCAGGTGCGAGCGCTGAACCGCCCGCGCTTCACGTCCCCCATGAGCTTGCGGAACGCGCCGGCCGCGACCCGGAGGAGCGTGGCGTGGTCTCCAGCCTCGAAGTAAACCTCCCCCTCCTCGGGAAGGCTTTCATCCACGATGGCCTCCAGCCCGTAGGCAGCCCCGATGGGGGGGATGGCCCCGAGCTCGCAGTCCTGGAACAGTGCGCCGATTTCCTTCTCCGTCGCCATCTCCACGAGCAGGTTGTAGCTGTCGCGCAGCTCATCCACTTGGAGACGGCGAGAGGCGGGAAGGACCGCCAGGCAGTAGCCGCCTTCCCCCTTCAGCACGACGGCCTTGGCGCCGCGGTCGCCCGGGACGTGGCTGGCCTGGGCGATCCGCGAGGCGGAAAAGGCCTGGGAATGGGGCACCGCCTCGTACTCGATCCCTTGCCGGGCCAGATACCGCTGGAGAGCCGCCGCGATGGGCATCGCCTGTCTCCTGCCCCCCGGTTCTCCCCGCCCCGGCGCCTCCTCGCTGACCTGACGGCTATACAGAGAATGTAAGCCCCTTCGGCCCCGGCGGCAACGCGGGATGGGGCGGCACGGAGGGGACCGCCGGGCGGTGCAGGGAGAACCGTCGGGAGGCCCCCCCTTGCGCCTACAAGATCCCCGCGAACGCCCGGCAGGGCGCGCCGGTGCCGTACTTGATCTTGATGGGGACGGCGAAGAGCCAGAACTCCCTGCCGAGGAGCGCCCCGACGTTTCTGAGCATCTCCACCATGTACACCCGGTTGCTGCCGCAGATCTTTCTGTGGACCGGGCGGTCATCGGGGATGACCTCCGGGGCCTCGACGCTGACGAGATCGACGCCGATGAGGCGGAGCCCCCGGTCCAGCACCCAATCGGCCGCGCTCGCGTCGAGATAGGGCCGCGGGACGGCCTTGGCCGGGTCGTCGAACTTCTCCCCCCAGCCCGTGTAGACCAAAAGGGCGCCTTCCGGCCTCACCCGGAAACCGCCCTTGCGGCACGCCCCCTCCAGGTCTTCGCCGGAGATGGGCTCCCACTCCTTTTTGTGGGAGAGGTCCGCCGCCCGGCCCGGCAGGATGAACTCCTGGATGGGGATCTCGGCGATCTTCTTCCCCTTGGGGTTGAAGTGATAGGGGGCGTCCAGATGGGTGCCCAGGTGCTCGGTGGCGAAAAAGCAGTGGCCCTCCAGGGAGACCCGCCCGCCGAACTTCTTCGCGGTCTCCTCGTGGGAGTACCACTTCCAGAACGTCGTCTTGGGGCTGCCGTAGCAGGTCATCCCGTCGAAGATGTCATTGGAGAGGTCGATGATCTCCTTGAACACGGTTCACCTCCGCATCAAAAGGGACGCCTTCCCGCCATGGGGCGGTCAAAAAGAAGCGGGCTCGAGCGCCCGCCCCCGGCATTTTCGCCCGGACTCTGGTAAGATCTCCCCCGCGGCTTTCATCCGCCCGGCGATAGCTTACACCACCGCAACGCCACTGAGGACATCCTCCATGAAGGCCATGGTGCTTCACGAGATCGGCGGGCCCGTCGTCCTGGAAGAGCGGGAGGTCCGCAAGCCGGGCATCGGCGAGGCCCTGGTCAAGACGCGGGCCGCGGGCGTGGGCCTCACGGTGGCCATCCTGAAGGCCACGCCGGAGCTGGTCACGGAGCTCCCCCGCATCCCCGGCCACGAGATCGCGGGCGACGTGGTGGAGGTGGGAGAGGGGGTCGCGAACGTCAAGCCCGGTGACCGCGTGACGTGCCACTTCTATCTCACCTGCGGGCACTGCCGGTTCTGCCGCATGGGCAAAGAGACCCTGTGCGACCACTGGCAGGGCTACGTCGGGATGGCCTGCGACGGGGGCTACGCGGAATACGTCACGCTGCCCGCCCGAAACCTCATCCCGATCCCCGAAGGGGTGTCCTACCCGGACGCCGCCATCGCCGCGGACGCCATCTGTACCCCCCTTCACGCCTGCCGGGAGGAGGGGCGCGTCGGCCCGGGGGACGACGTCCTCATCGTCGGAGCGGCCGGGGGCGTCGGCATCCACGGCGTGCAGATGGCCAAGCTGTGCGGCGGGCGCGTCATCGCCGCCGACATCACCGAGGAAAAGCTCGCGCTCGCGCGCCGGCACGGGGCCGGCGAGACCATCCTCTCCGGCAGGCAGTCCATCCCCGAGGAAGTCCTCCGCCTCACCGACGGAAAAGGGGTGGATTGCGCCATTGACTTCGTCGCCAGCAAGGTCACGCTGGAGGCCTGCGTGGCGAGCCTCGGCAAGATGGGACGGCTGGTCATCATCGGGTTCCACCCCGCGCACGTCTTCGGCCAGAGCCCCAAGTTTGTCGTGGACCCCGCCGATGTCCTGGGGAAGATGCTGGAGATCCACGGCTCCCGCTACGTCAACATGGCGGAACTGGGGGAGACGCTGGAGATCGTCCGGCAGGGCAAGATCAAGCCCGTCATCACGGAGGTCATCCCCCTGGAGGAAATCGAGGGCGTGCACCGGAGGCTCCTCAACCGGGAGATCGCCGGCCGGGTCGTCGTCGCGCTCTAGGCCCGGCTATCCCTTCCGCCCCCGCCAAGGAGGCCCGATCATGACCGTCGCCTACCGCGTCCGCCGGGGAACCTACCAGGACTCGGTGAAGCTCATGCGGATCTCCGCCGCCGGGACGGCGCGCCCGGGCGTCGAGACCGCCGCCGCCGTCATGGCGACCGAGAACAACTTGGACAACCTCCGGAGCGCCGGATTCGACCTTGAGGCCGCCGGGCCGGTCTCGCCCAACGACCTGCTCCTGGCGGCACGGGCCGGCACGGAGGAGGTCGCCCGGGCGGCCCTGGACGCCATGGACGCCCTGCTCTCGGCGGCGGCCTCCAGCGGCGAGGGGGGGGGGACCAGGCCCAGGACACTGGCCTCCGCCCTGCGTCAGCGGCCGGACGCCAACCTTTGCCTGATCTCCATCCCGGGACCTTACGTCCGGCGGGAGGCCGAGGCGGCACTGGAGGCGGGCCTCCACTGCATGGTCTTCAGCGACAACGTCTCCCTCGAAGACGAGATCCGCCTGAAAACCCTCGCTGACGAAAGAGGGCTCCTGGTCCTGGGGCCCGACTGCGGGACGGCCATCCTCAGGGGAAAGGCCCTGGCCTTCGCCAACGCGGTTTCCACGGGCCCCGTGGGGATCGTCGGCGCCTCGGGGACGGGCATCCAGGCAGTCTCCGTTCTCGTGGACCGGCTCGGCTCGGGCGTGAGCCACGCCATCGGGACCGGCGGGCGGGACCTCTCCCGGGCCGTCGGCGGGCGGTCCATGCTCCGGGGGATCCGGATGCTGGCGGAAGACGAGGGGACGAAGGTCCTCGTCCTGATCTCCAAGCCGCCGGACCCCGAGGTGATGAAGCGCGTCCTGGAGGCCGCCGCCGGAGCCGGAAAGCCGGCCGTGGGGGTCTTCCTGGGCGGGGACCCGGAGGCCGTCCGGGACGCCGGGGTGTACGCGGCGGGGGACCTGGAGGAGGCCGCCGGCGCAGCGGCGGCCCTTGTCCGCGGAGAAGAGCCGCCAGCGGGCCGGGCGCAGCGGGCTGCGCCCCTACAAAACCCGCCGGACTCCGCGTGGGCGCCCTGGATCGAAGAAGAGCGCCGGCGCCTGGCCCCGGGGCAGCGGTTCATCCGCGGGCTCTACTCCGGCGGAACCCTCTGCGAGGAGGCCATGCTCATCCTGCGGGACGAGGTGGGGGGCATCCACTCCAACGTGCCCCTGGAGGAGGGCCTTCGTCTGGCCGACCCCCGCCGGAGCGTCCGGCACACGCTCATCGACCTGGGCGAGGACTTCTTCACGCGGGGCCGCCCCCACCCAATGATCGACCCCGGCACGCGCAACGAGCGCATCCTCCGGGAGGCCGAAGACCCCGAGACGGCCGTTCTCCTCCTGGACGTCGTCCTGGGCTATGGCGCGCACAAGGACCCGGCGGGAGCGGCGGCGGAGGCCGTGCGAATCGCGCGGGAGACGGCCGCGCGGGCGGGCCGCGGGCTCGCGGCGGCGGCGGCGGTCTGCGGGACGGAGAGGGACCCCCAGGTCCTCTCGGTCCAGGAGAAGGCCCTGCGGGAGGCGGGCGTCCGGGTGTTCCCCAGCAACGCCCGGGCGGCCCGGTTCGCCGCCGCCCTGGCGAAGGCTATCGCTTCATGAGCGCGGGGGCGCCGTCCGCGACCGAGAATCCCGGCGGGATCAGCTTGATCTCCACCCTCCGGTTCCGGCTTCGCCCGAGGGCGGTCAAGCGGGTGTCGAGCGGGCGGAAATAGGAGTATCCGGCCGCCGCCATGCGCCGGGGGTCCATCCCCCTCGACTCCAGGAACCGGACGACCGCGACGGCCCGCGCCAGCGAGAGCTCCCAGTTGCTCGGGTACTTTCCCTTCAGGCGCCCGTGGATCTTGCGGTCGTCGGCGTGGCCCTCGACGACGACGAGGCCGTCCCGGATGGGCTTCAACCCCTCGTAGACCCCTTCGAGCGTCTTCCTGCTCCTCTCGGTCAGCTCGGCGCTGGCGGTCTCAAACAGCACGCGGTCCACCAGGCGGATGGTGATGTGTTCCTTCTCCTGCCGGACGGTCACGTCCTGCCTCTGGATCTCCGCCTTCAGCTTTTCCCGCAGCAGCTGGTGGCTGGCCCTGATCTCCTGGACTTCCCGCTCTTTGCGGCGGACGGCCTCCTCCAACTCCCTGCGCAGTTGGCCGATCTTCTCCTGGAGCGATTGCCGCGTCGCCCGGACTTCCAGGCTGGCCCCTTCCAGCTCCCGGACCCGGTCCGAGAAGTTCTGCAGTTCGCCCCGCAATCTCTCGTTCTCCCCCCGCAAGGCCGCGAGC
>JACPRG010000114.1 GCA_016190025.1 Candidatus Tectimicrobiota bacterium | reverse complement strand
GATCCGGGTCGCCCGCCGTGACGAAGGGGATCAGGGCCTTGCCCCCGTTGCCGCCCGTCCCCCGAATCTCCTCGAACCTTTGGGAAATCCGGCTCACGCCGCCCCCTCCCCCTTTTCCCGCAGGCGCAGGACGTGGTCCACGTCCTTGTCGCCCCGGCCGGACAGGCAGAGGATCGCGACGGTCCCCGGCGCGGTGGTTTCCGCGATCCGGGGGAGATAGGCCACGGCGTGGGCCGTCTCCAGGGCCGGGATGATGCCCTCCGTCCGGGCCAGCAGCTCGAACCCCTGCAGGGCCTCCTCGTCGGTCACCGCCACGTATTCCGCCCGCCCCGAATCCCGGTAGAAGCTGTGCTCGGGCCCGACCCCCGGGTAATCAAGGCCGGCCGAGATGGAGTGGGCGGGGATCACCTGGCCGTCTTCGTCGTAGAGCAGGTAGCTCTTGCTCCCGTGCAGGACCCCCGGCGCGCCGGCGGAGATGGACGCCCCGTGGCGGCCGGTGGCGAGCCCCAGACCCGCCGCCTCGACCCCGACCATCCGGACTTCCCGGTCCGGATAGAAGGGGTGGAAGAGGCCGATGGAGTTGCTTCCGCCCCCCACGCACGCCACCAGGACGTCAGGGAGCCTTCCCGTCGCGGCCAGGCACTGGGCGCGGGCCTCGCGCCCGATCACCGACTGGAAATCGCGGATCATCATGGGGAACGGATGAGGCCCCACGACCGAGCCCAGGATGTAGTGGGTGTCGCGGACGGACGCCGTCCAGTCGCGAAGACACTCGCTCGTGGCGTCCTTGAGCGTCCCCGTCCCGGCCTCGACGGGATAGACCTCGGCGCCGAGCAGCCTCATGCGGTACACGTTCAGCCGCTGGCGCTCCATGTCCTCCGTGCCCATGTAGATGCGGCACTGCAGGCCCAGGAGCGCGGCGGCCGTGGCGGTGCCCACGCCGTGCTGGCCGGCGCCCGTCTCGGCGATGACCCGCCCCTTTCCCAGCCTTCGGGCGAGGAGGGCCTGGGCGAGGGTGTTGTTCAGCTTGTGGGCGCCGGTGTGCAGGAGGTCCTCCCGCTTGAGATAGAGCCGCATCCGCCCCAACCGCCCCGAGAGATTCCTCGCTTCATAAAGAGGGGTGGGCCGGCCGGCGAACGTTTCCAGGAGGACCCGCAGCTCGGCCTGAAATTCCCCGTCATGGCGGAGACGCCGGTAGGCGTCCTCCAGCTCTTCCAGGGCGGGCATCAGCGTCTCGGGGATGAACCGGCCCCCGAACATCCCGAAGTGGCCGCTCGCGTCGGGCCGGCTCTCGGCGAAACTTGGCGCGCTGGCGGGTGGACGATTCACCGTGCGTTCTTCCTTCCTCAGGCCGAAGAGGCCGCCCTGGCGTTCTGGATAAAAGCGCGGACCTTCTCCGGGTCTTTCTTGCAGAGCTCGGCCTCCACGCCGCTGGAAACGTCCACCGCGTACGGATGGACGGCCCGGACGGCCTCGGCCACGTTGCCGGGATTCAGCCCCCCGGAGAGGATGAAGGGAGGGAGGTCTTTCGCGCCGGTGACCAGCTCCCACTGAAAGGTCTTGCCCACTCCGCCGATCTCCGTGGGATGATAGGCGTCGAGCAGGGGCGTCACCTTGCCGCCGCGCAGATAGGGGGGGATCTGCTCCAGCGTCTCCGGGCCCCTCATCCGGAAGGCCTTGATGACCCGGATGGGAATGTCGACCGACTCCACCAGCCGGTGACAGTCGTGGGAAGGCTCCTCGCCGTGAAGCTGAACGGCGCGAAGACCGCAAAGGCGCACGGCCGTCCGGATCGCGTTGACATCGGTGTCGGCGAAGACCCCGACCACCGTGACGAAGGGGGGGAGGCGGCCGCTGATCTCCCGCGCGGTCTCCCAGGAAATGCACCGCGGATAGCCTTCCACAAAGTTGAGGCCGACGGCATCGGCCCCCGCCTCCGCCGCGACCAGGGCATCTTCGACGTTGGTCACTCCGCAGATCTTGACCTTGACCAAGGAACGTCCCCTCTGACGGCGGACCCCGAACCCGTTACCTCAACCCCGGGGATTTCAACCCATCGGCGGAAAGAGAGCGAGACTCCAACTGACTGAATGCGCACGCCGGGGAGGACACAGACCTCAAACTGCACGGGCGCGCCCGTCGCTCTATATAGTACACCAGGTCGGCGCGCGAAAGGAGAAGCCCCGGAGAGCCGCCCGGCGGCCCGCGGCGCAGAGGACCGCGTCCCGAAGCAGCCGGGCGCCGGACGAAAGGCAAGACCCCATGAAACTACCCCGGTTGGAGCGGGGACGACCCGCATTCGACGCCGTCATCTTCGACCAGGACGGAACCGTAGCGGACACCCTGGAGGTCATCTACGAGGCCTTCGTGGAGACGGTGCGGAGGTACGCCGGGAGGCGGGTCTCCCGCTCGGAGCTCTTCGCCGCCATGGGCCCGCCCGAGGAGAGGATGCTCAAGCGCCTCGTGCCCGAGGCCGCCTTCCCCGAAGCCGTCGAGTTCTTCTTCAGCCATTACGACCGGGCGGGCGACCGCGTCCGCTTCTTTCCCGGGATGGAGCGGGCGCTCGACTTCCTGCAACAAGCCGGCGTCCATCTGGGGCTTTTCACGGGCAAGGGAAGGCGGGGAACCCGCAGCACCTTCGAGAGGCTAGGCCTGGGGAAGTGGTTCGCCTCGCCGGTGACCGGAGACGACGTGGAGCGCTACAAACCCGACCCGGAGGGGGTTCGCAAGGCCCTCTCCATCGCGGGCGTTCCGGCGGACCGCGCGCTGGTCGTCGGGGACTCCCCCTACGACGTCCTGGCGGGGCGCGCGGCGGGGACACGGACGGCCGTCGCCCTGTGGGGAGTGGCGGATGCCGCCCCCTCCGACCAGACCAAGGCCGATTTCCGCCTCCGGCGTCCCGCCGATCTGCTGCGGGCGGTCCTGCCGGGAAGAGACCTTCCCGAAATGGCGGGATAGAGGAGACCGGCCCGGAGCGGCGGGGCCGAAGGGCCGGTCACAGCCGGCCCCCGAAACAGCCCCCCTCAGCGAAGGGTGAATTTCCCGTCCGACAGGCGGCGGACGAGGCCTTCGGCGCAGAGCTTCAAGAGGTGGGCCTCGACCGTCTTCTCGGCGAACGCCCGCCTGTGGGCGGGCAATCCCCGTCCCCGGTAAAGCCGCAGGGTCAACCCCGGAACCTGGGCGGGTCCCCCCTCCAGAAGCTTCAAGATCTCCGCCTCCCGCTCCAGGCGCCGCTGAAGGTACGCCGAGATGGCCCCGGCCGGATTCTCCACGGGCGGCCCGTGGCCCGAAAGAACCAGGCGCAGGGGAAGCCCGGCGATCCGCCGCAAAGAGCTCAGGTAGGCGGCCATGTCCCCATCGGGAGGGCCCACCCAGGAAGAGGGCTCGGCGGTGATCAGGTCCCCTGAAAACAGGACGCCCTCTTCCCGCCAGTAATAGCAAAGATGGCCGTGCGCGTGACCTGGGGTGTGAAGCGCAGCGAGCCGGCCGAGGGGGGTCTCCACCGTCTCTTCGTCTTCGAGGTAGCGGACCTTGGCCAGGCCCGAGACCCGATCGGCGTAAAGCCGGACCTCCTCCCGGTGAAGGGCTACCTCAAATCCCCGGCGGGACAGTTCCGCGGCCCCCCCGGCGTGGTCCCGGTGGAGGTGCGTGAGGAGCAAGAGGCCACCGGGCCGCTCACGGCCCGAGAGACGGGAGCCCATCCCCTTCCCTTTGGCGGAAAAGCCGCTGTCCACCAAAACGGGGGGCGAAACGGGGGAAACCCCCTCGAGGAGGTAGGCGTTCACACTGCGCGAAAGGCTCTCGGCCGGGGAAGAGAACGAGAAAACCCGGAGCCCTTCCGGCAGGGGGAGAGAATCCATTTGCGTGAGGAAGACCCCCCTCGCTTTGAGGTTACAGACCTCAAGGAGAGCGAACGCCGGGCACCGCCTCGATGGGGAGGTCACAGACCTCAAGCTGGACGGCCCGCACGACATCAAGGGGAAGGGAGAGGTCATAGACCTCAAGAGGTCACAGACCTCAAGAAGTCGCAGACTTCAAGCCGCGCCCTATCCCTCCCTCCTTCTCGCTTCCACCGAGAAAGCCGGGAATCAGAGGTTTTGGTCGATGATCTTCTGAAGGTCTTTCTTGGAGCGGACTCCCACGATCTGCTCCACCACCTCGCCCCCCTTGAACACGAGGAGCGTGGGAATGCCTCGAATGCCGAACCGGCTGGCCGTCCTGGGATTCTCGTCCACGTTCACCTTTCCGACGCGGAGCCGCCCGGCGTAATCCTGGGCCAGCGCTTCCACGGCGGGGGCGATCATCTTGCAGGGGGCGCACCAGTCGGCCCAGAAGTCCACCATGGTGGGCATGTCGGCCTGGATCACCTGGGCATCGAAATCCTCATCCGTAAACTCCAGAACGTGCTCCGCCATCTAGGAAATCCTCCGAACCTTGAGATTGAGCCGGACGCCCTCCCGGGCCGCCCGCTCCCCGAAAAAGGGCGTTGCCGTCGCGAGGAGGCCGGCGGACCCAGGTTTTCAGTTTAGTCCCTGCGACGCCCCTCAGCAAGCGCGCCGGCCGCGATCCCCGTTGACACGACGCCGCACTGCGATTATTCTTTCACCATCCAGGATTTCACAGGGCGCAGGCACAGACGTCCCCCTCGCCCCGAGACTTTCCGGGATCGCTTTTTCCCATCCGGGACCCAAGCAAACGCCCCCCGGCGCCGGTGTTTTCCATCTCTTCCTGTTGCCCGGGCGCTCAGCCGGCAACAGACCTGGTGAGGGAGTCAGCCCCATGCAGATTCAGAACACCATCGTCGTCGATGCCCCGATTCAAAAGATCTGGGATTTTCTGTTGGATGCCTCGAAGGTCGCCAAGTGCGTCCCGGGCGTTGAAAACGTCCAGACCGTCGATGAAAACAACTACGTCGTCGACATCGTGGCGAAGGTCGGCTTCATCAAGGCCAAGTTCAAGGTGAAGCTGAAGATCGCCGAAAGAAAAGCGCCGACGTACCTGAGGTCCGAGGGGTCCGGCGACGAATCGGGCATGACCAGCAGTCTCAAGACGGTCACCGAGCTCCACCTCAAAGAGCTCGGCCCCAAGCAGACCGAAGTCGCCTCCAAGACGGACGTGAACGTGTTCGGCAAGCTCGGGACCTTCGGTCACAGCGTGATCAAGGGCAAAGCCGACAAGATGTGGGAGGAGTTCGGGAGCAACCTGAAGAAGCAGCTCGTCGGCTGAGCCCGCCCCTCACGCCCGGCCGCCCTTTCGAGGGAAGGGTCGGGGTCGCGAAAAAAAGAGCGGTCCGAGAGGCCGCTCTTTTTTTGGATGGACTCCGGCTGGAGGGAGAGCGGGAGAGACGCCCGGCTACCGGTCGTACTCCCTCAGCTCCTCGTCGAGAATCCGCGCGTATCTGCTGTGTTCCGGGTCTTCGGGGACGCGGGTCGTCGCGGCCGGAGGCGGCGCTTTTTCCTCTTCGCCGCGGGACCAGATCCGCAAGAGGAGGAAGATGATCCCCCCGCCGGAGAGTATGAGCGCCAGGGGCAGGTACCACGCCGTCAGGAACCACCCCTTTTGCGGGGGCGCCGGCAGGACACTGGGGCCATAGACCTCGACGAAGTAATCGATGACCTGTTGCTTGGTCTTGCCCTCGGCCACCTGCCGGCGGATGACCTCGCGGAGCTGCTCGGCCTCCGGGCTGGGACAGTTGGAAATCAGGCGCCCGGGGCAGACAGGACTCATGAGCGAGTCGGCGATGTCCACCGGATCGGGAGGCGCCTGCGCCAGGGCGGAGCCCACAAAGGCCAGGAGGATCGCGGCCAGGAGGCCCCGAGCCATCCTCTTCATCCCTGTTTTCCTTGGGCCTCCAACCGCTCCCGAAGCTGACTCAGGTCTTTGCGCAGCGAGCGGTTCTGCTTGGCCAACCGCAACAAATAGACACACAGGATGACCCACACGACGGTGTAGGCGGCGAAAAGATAGCCCATTTTTCACTCTTCCCTCTAGGCCCGCTCTTCCAGGCGGAGCCGCAAGCGCTCGGTCTCGTCGCGCAACTCCTCCAGGGCGATCCTTTGACGGAGGAGGGCGGCGAAGGTCGCCAAGAACGCCAGAATCGTAAGCCCCAGGGCCACCAGGAACATCGGGTCCTCCAATCCGCTTCCGATCCTCCCCTCGGTCACCACTACCGGTTGGGGATGCAGGGTGCGCCAGAGCTTGACGGAGAAGTGGTTGATGGGGATGGAGAGCGCGCCGACGATCCCCACCACCGCCGAATAGCGCGCCTTTTTCTCGATCTCCAGGTCTTGGGCCCGGATCATGAGATAGGCCGCGTAGATGAACCAGAGGATGAGGGTGAGGGTGAGGCGGGCGTCCCAGGTCCACCATACCCCCCAGATAGGCTTGGCCCAGATGGGTCCCGTGATGAGGACGGCGGTGCAAAAGAGAATACCCACCTCGGCGCAGCCGTGGGCGTAAATGTCCCACTTGCGGTCCCGGGTCGCCAGATAGGCGATGCTGCAGAGCATGACCAGGAAGAAGGCCAGGTAGGCGATCCAGGCGGACGGCACGTGGATGTAAAAGATCCGCATGGCGAGGAGGCCCACGCGCTCCTGCCCGATGGTGATCACAATGTTGGGCGTGAGGATGAGGTCGAAGGCCAGCGCCACCGCCATGAGGACGAGGGCGCCCAGAATGCTCAGGACGTCAAAGGCCCTCGAGCCGAGGTCGAGCCACTGCCCTTTCAACGGGACGGCGGGGGTCTTGGACTCCCGCACCTTGGCGTACGCCACGTTCATTCCTCCAGGACGTAATCCGCCACCCAGATCGATATTACCAGAAAGATCACGTCGTACACACCCAGCAGCCGGAGCCAGACGGCCTGCTCGCCGAGGGTCTCCCCGGCCAGGACCCGCGTCGTGGCCCCGGCGGCCCCGAT
>JACPRG010000120.1 GCA_016190025.1 Candidatus Tectimicrobiota bacterium | reverse complement strand
CCAAGACCCTCCGCGTCCGGCCCGACGGGGGGAACCCGGCCGCGTTTTCCGCCGGCGACCCGGGCGGCGCAGACCCTCCGGCCGCAGACGGCCGCATTTTGGGCAAGGCCGCGGACTTTGTGCGGGCCCCGGCCGAGTTCGCTCCCGTGGTTCGAGGTCTTTTGGATGACGTCCGGGTGGTGCAGGACTTCGACGCCGCCCTTTCCCTGTGGAGGGAGGACGGGCGGGGAGGCGCGTGGGTCACCCGGGACGGAGAGGTTCTGTACGCCTCGGGGGTCGCGGTCGGAGGGGTCGATGGAGCGGGCCCCCTTCGGCGCCGCCGGGAGATCGAAGGCCTGCGGGCGGCGACGGCCCGGCTGCGCGAGGCCCTCTCCCGGGCGGAGGCGGGCCGGGAGGCGGACAAGGCCCGCCGGGAAGACGCCGCGGCGCGGCTGGAGGGGTGCGTCCAGCGGCGCCGCGAGGCGGAGGCGGAGGGGGCGGAGGTCCGCCGGGAGATGGACGGACTCTCCGGGACCCTCGCCCGGCTGGAGGAGGGCCTGGAGGTTTACCGCTTGGAGCTGGGGCGGGCGGCCGAGGAGGAGGGCACCCTGCGCGCCGGGCGGCAGGAGGCCGAGGCGCTCATCGGCCAGATCGGCCGGGAGCGGGCCGAGGCCGAGGGGCGCGTGGAGGAGACCTCTCGCCTCCTGGTGGAAGTCCGCGAGCGCATCGAATCGGCGGCCGAGGCGGTGGCTTCCCAGCGGGAGGCGTTGGCCGGGATCCGGGCGCGGGCCGATCACGTGGTTTCCGAGGTGCGGCGGCTGGAGGAGCGGTGCGCCGAAATCCGCTCCCGGACGCGCCGCCTCGAGGCCGACGCCGAGGCCGATCGAGGCAAGCGGGAGGATCTCCGCCTCTCGGACCTTCAGGCCCGGGAGAGAATCCGGCAGGTCCTGCTCCAGCGGGAGGGATGGGGGAAAGAGGCCCAAGACCTGGAGGAGGCGGTCTTCCAGGACCAGGCCTTCCTGCGGGAGATGCAGGAGCGCTCCCGGAGCCTCAAGGACCAGGTGACCGCCCTGCTGGAGGAGGTGGAGGCGATCTCGGCCGGTCTTTCGGAGCTCAAGGTGGAGCGCGACCTGTTGCGCCAGAAGGCCCAGCTCACGTACGGCATCGACCTCGCGGCGGCCTCCGCCGGGGGGGAGGGGGCGGAGGAGCTGTCCGAGGAGGAGCGGGAGTCCCTCCGGGAGGAGTCGGCGGCTTTGCAGGACCGCATCCGCCGGATGGGGGAGGTGAACCTGGGGGCCCTCAGCGAGTTCGAGCAGCTCAACGAGCGCTGCCAGTTCCTCAAGGGGCAACAGGAGGATCTCATCCGCTCCATCCGGAGCCTTCACGAGACCATCGACCGGATCAACCGGACCACGCGCCAGCGGTTCAGGGCGGCCTTTGACGCCATCCACGAGACCTTCTCGGAGGTGTTCCGGCGCTTGTTCGGCGGCGGGCGGGCCTCTCTGGTCCTGACCGACGAGAACAACCTGCTGGAGACGGGCGTGGACATCGTCGTCCAGCCGCCCGGCAAGAGGCTGGGCAACATCCTGCTGCTCTCGGCGGGGGAGAAAGCCCTGACGGCCATCGCCCTTCTGTTCGCCATCTTCCGCTACAACCCGAGCCCGTTCTGTCTGCTGGATGAGGTGGACGCCACGCTGGACGACCACAATGTGGGCCGGTTCATCGATATCCTGCGCGAGCTTTCCATGAAGACGCAGTTCATCGTCATCACCCACAACAAGCGGACCATGTCCTTCGCCGATGTCCTCTACGGCGTCACCATGGCGGAGAAGGGCGTCTCGCGGATGGTGTCCGTGGAGCTGAATCAGCTGAGCCGCCCCGCGCACGAGGTCTCGGCCGCCCGGGCGGCCGACGGAGCGGAGACGCCGCCCGAGGCCGCGAGGGACAGGCCGGAGAGCTCCGCCCCGCTGGCCCCCGAAAGCAGCAGTCGGGGACAGGCGGACCGGTGGGCCGAGATCGAGCCGGTCGATGAGGCCGAGGAGAACGGCCGGCCCGCCGGCCGGGAGGTCAAGGCGAAGAACGGCGACTTCCACGGGGAAGGCGCCCCGGAGCCGGATCAACCCGAGACGGCCCGGGCCGGGCCCGCTTGAGGTCTGTGGTCTCTTGAGGTCCGCGACCTCTGTGCGGACATGAGGGCGGCCTCCCCGGGACCGCGACTTTCCCTCCTTCCGTTTTCCCGGAACGACGGATTCCCGCGTCAAGAGGTCACAGACCTCAAGATGAATACGGTTCCTTTCGCGGGCGGGGGTTTGCGCAGTGAGTGAAGAGCGGCCGAAACGAGGCTTGCTCCAGCTTTTCCGCCGGGGTCTGGCCAAGACCCGCCAGGGGCTGCTGGGGCCGCTGATTCGGATGACGCTGGGCGGGAGGCGCGTCGACGCCGACCTCCTCGAGAGCCTGGAGGAAGTCCTCATCGGCGCGGACCTGGGCGTGTCCCTGACGACCCGGCTGATCCGGCGGATGGAGGAGGCCCAGCGGGCCGGGGAGCTTCACGGAGCGGGGGAGGTGCGGGCCTACCTGGAGGGGACCCTGCGGGCGCTCCTCCTGGAGAGGCAGGGGGGTCCGCCCGCCGCGGAGACCCCCGCCCCGAAGCCGCGGGTCGTCCTGGTCGTCGGCGTCAACGGCACGGGGAAGACCACGAGCATCGGCAAGCTCGCCCACCGGTTCCGGGCGGAGGGAGAGCGCGTGCTCCTGGCGGCGGCCGACACCTTCCGGGCGGCCGCGGTGGAGCAGCTCGACGTCTGGCGGGAGCGGGCCGGGGCCGACATCGTCAAGGGCGCGGCGGGCGCGGACCCCTCCGCCGTGGTGTTCGACGCCGCGCAGGCGGCGCTGGCCCGGGGGTGCGACGTCCTCATCGCCGATACGGCCGGCCGCCTTCACACCCGCCGGAACCTGATGGACGAGCTGAAGAAGATCCGCCGCGCGGCGGGCCGCGTCATCGAGGGCGCGCCCCACGAGGTGCTCCTGGTCCTGGACGCCACCACGGGCCAGAACGCCCTGCAACAGGCCCGGATGTTCCTGGAAGGGGTGGGGGTGACCGGCGTCATCCTCACCAAGCTGGACGGCACGGCCAAGGGGGGGATCGTCCTCAGCATCGCCGACGAGCTGGGGATTCCCATCCGCTACGTGGGCCTGGGGGAAGGCATCGAGGACCTCCAGCCTTTTGATCCTGACATTTTTGTGCGGGCGATTCTGGGGGAATAGGACGAAAGAGAGGAAGCGGGTAGTGGGTCGGTTTGCTGTTTCGTAGACAAAGGGTCCTTTTGCTTAAAGCGGATTCTCCCGGAAAGGGTGTAGCCCCGATCTGAGAGAGGCCCTTGGGCCGAGCGGAGATCGGGGCTTGGGCCGCGATTTCCGCTCAGGATTTTCAGCCCTTCGCTCAAATCGCGGCTACACCGAAAAGTCAAATGGACCCACTACTAAATCCTCCAAAAAGGCCTTGACTCTCCCCTAAGGGGAAGGGTTTAGATTGAAGTAAGGGAGATGGACATGCCGGAGAAAATGACCATCGGCCAAGTGGCAAAAGCGACGGGGCTGAGCCCGAAGACGATCCGCTATTACGAGGGCAGAGGCCTTTTGGCCCCTCGCCTGCGGACGGAGGGCGGATACCGCCAATATGAGGAGGCGGACGTGAAGCGCCTCCTTTTTATTCGGCGGGCCAAGGAGTTGGGCATGTCGCTGGGGAAGATTTCAGACCTCTTGCGTCTTTGGCCGCAAGGAACTTGCGCGACGAGCCGGGGAGCCTTGAAGGAGGCTTTGCGGGACCAGATGGATGAGATCGATTCTCAGCTTGAATTTCTCCGTGGACTGCGCGACCAGTTGGAAGGGGAACTTTCCGAATTGGACAAGCGCCCCCTTTCAGATCACGGCCAGGGATACTGCGAGTGCCTGGGAGAACTCCCGACGCTGATTCCGATTGAGGTTCTGGGGAACAGCAAAGGGGGTTGATTCGAGATAAAGGAGGTGGACCATGTGTTTCTTCTGTGGATGTGTGGAGAAGAATGAGTTTCAGAGCGTGAAGGTCATCCTCCCTCCGGAGATCAAGGAGAGGGCGGATAGACCAAAGAGAGAGGCTTCTGCAAAGAGAAAGGGTGCCCAGGAGCGGATCGCCAAGAAGGCCCTGTGACCAAGCCAGGTGCGAATTCTTTCGGTTTGGGGAAAACCTGGAAGCGCCAGAACTGAATCTTTGGCCGCTTCCGTGAATCGGAGAAAGAAGATGCGTCAAAGAACTCGCAGGTTTTGGTTTGCCGGGATTGGGCTCGCGCTCGCTTTGGCAGTGGAAGGATACGCCGCCGCTCAGAGTATGGGCTTGGGCATGCGGATGGCCAGCATGATGGGAATGATGGGCCATGATGGCGGGCAGTGCCATATAGATGGGGCGGAGAGGGCTTCCACAACTCCCGTGACCAAGTAGCGGGCGGAGGCGTCATGAACCTCTTTGAGGAGGCCAAGCGGGCCATGGAGGAGATCAGCCGGGAGGCGGACTTCTTCGAGAAGGCCCGCAAGAAAAGAAGGCGGATCGCGCGGGGCGACTACGCCTTCGCAGGCTACTGATGAGCCAAGCTGATTTTTCGCCTGAAACCCACCATCGGGTGGACGGGCGAGAAATGGGCGACCCTGGAAGGGATCGCGAGGGAATTCGGGCTCAGCATCGACGTCGAGAACGCCATCCACCTGCAACGAGGGCCTGAGCGGAAGGAGATCGCCTCCATCCACGAGATCGGGATCGAGAACGACATCCGCATCATCCCCGGCTACGAGCGGGGAAACGAGCTTCTCGAAGCTCTGGGCTCCCGGCTTTTCGGGGCAAGGATGGACTCATAATCCGGCGTCCGCCGCCCTACCGACGGAAAAGCGAACTTCTCTCAAAACGCTAAATGAGGACACGTTCCAGGGCCGCTCCGCCTTGTCACCCGGCGCGGAACTGTGCGAACATGTTAAAAAATCCTTTTGCTGAACATCGGCGCAAGAATGCGAGGAGAAGAAAATGCAATCTCCCCTGTTCACGTCCTTTGAAGCCAAGGTGGACCCCGCCCATTCGGCCGTCGTCGTGGTCGATGTCCAGAACGATTTCTGCGCCGACGCGGGCTGGTTCGGAAAGATCGGGAAAAACCTCAAGGACATGCAGGCCATGGTTCCCCGGCTCGCGCGGTTCATCGACGCCGCCAGGGCGAACGGCGCGCGGGTCGTCTGGGTGAGGAACGCCTATGACGACGTGTTCCTGGGGGCGAACCAGAAGGAGAGGACGCTGCGCAAGGGCTACGGCGCCGCCCCGTGCCTTTCGGGGACGTGGGGGCAGGAGTTCTACGGGGTCCGGCCCAGGGAGGGCGAGGTCATCGTCACCAAGCACCGCTACGACGCCTTCGAGGGGACGGACCTGGACGTCGTCCTCAAGTCCAACGGCGTCCACACCCTCCTCATGACGGGCGTGACGACGGAGTGCTGCGTGGAGTCCGCCTCGCGCCACGGCTTCTTCCTGGGGTATTACATCGTCTTGGTGGAGGACTGCTGCGGCACCTACGACCCGGCCCTCCACGCGGGGACGAAGCGGATCGTCGATGAGTATCTCGGCGTGGTCTCCACCTTCCGGGAAGTCGAAGCGACCTGGGCGGCCCTCGCCGACGAGCGCGCCTCCGCGTCCAGGGCGGCGTCGAGGGCCTGAAGCCCGCCTTGAGGTCTATGACCTTTCCGCGGGCCTCTGGCGGGTTTTGTAGGGGCGCAGCTTGAGGTCTGCGACCTCGTGCTGCGCCCGGCCCGCCAGTGGCGCCCCGGTGCAAAGTCTTTCCGTGCAGGATGCGCAAAAGGCGTCCTGCCTTTTGCGCGAGTGAAAGTTTTCCGGGGGTGTGGGGGCCGGCTTTCAAAAAGGCCCCCACTGTCTTCAGGACGTTTTTCCCGGCGCCCAGACCTCGGGCGTCTCCCCCCGGCTGGGCCGGACGATCCCCCGCTCGGTGACGAGGGCGTCCACGAGCCGGGCGGGCGTGACGTCGAAGGCGGGGTTGAACGCCCGGACGCCTTCCGGCGCGATCCGCCGACCGCCGAAGTGGGTGACCTCCTCGGGGCTTCGCTCCTCGATGGGGATGGCGTCGCCCGATTCCAGGGCGAAGTCGATGGTGGAGGTCGGCGCGGCGACGTAGAAGGGGACGCCGTTCTCCCGCGCCAGGACGGCGAGGGGGTAGGTGCCGATCTTGTTGGCCGCGTCGCCGTTGCGGGCGATCCGGTCGGCCCCCACCACCACGCAGTCCACCTTCCGGTTCTTCATGCAAAAGCCGGCCGCGCCGTCGGGGATCAGCGTGACGGGGATGCCCTCCCGGTGGAGCTCCCAGGCGGTCAGGCGCGCCCCCTGCAGGAAGGGCCGGGTCTCGTCCACGAGGACTTCGGCGATCTTGCCTTGCCGGTGGGCCGAGCGGATGACGCCCGCCGCCGTGCCGTACCCGGCCGTGGCCAGCGCGCCCGCATTGCAGTGGGTGAGGACCCGGGCGTTGGCGGGCAGGAGACCGGCTCCGAGGTCCCCGATGCGCCGGTTGACGGCGATGTCTTCCTTGAGCATCTCGTGGGCCAGGCCGAGCATTTCCCGGGCGGCCTCTTCGGGCGACCGGCCCCGGGCGAGGGCGGCGCGCGCGCTCTCCAGGGAGCGCCCAATGGCCCAGAAGAGGTTGACCGCCGTGGGCCGCGTCGCCCCCAGGGTCTTCGCGGCCGCCTCCAGGCGCCCGAGGAATTCCGCCCCGTCCCGGTCCTGGGCCTCCCGCGCGGCCAGCGCCATTCCGTAAGCGGCCGTCACGCCGATGGCGGGCGCGCCTCGCACGACCATCCCCCGGATGGCCTCGGCCACCTCCCGGTGATCCGCGCACCGGACGTAGGTCTCCTCCAGGGGGAGCTTGCGCTGGTCGATCAGGACCAGCTTGCCGTCCCGGTACTCGATGGTGCGAATCATCTCTTTCGCTCTAGCAGTTATTTAACCGGTTCCTTTTTGAAAAACTCGATCTCTTCGGTGACGAGATAGGAGCGGAGTTGATTATACGTCCGGTCGTCGCCATGCTCCCATTTTCGGTATACGGCCCATGAGCAGTAATCTGCCACCTGGATCCAGGCATTGCTTGCCCGGTGATGATGGAAAGACTCGAAGCGAAGAATTCTCGGCAGCATTTTTCGACATGTTATTTTGATCGCTTTCTCAACCGATTTCCTGTGCTTTTTCATCGGAAGAGCGTCGGTGAAGACGAGTACATGATCTGTGGTCGACCGGAGCGCGCGGCTAAAGGCCACCGTCAGCGGGATCGTCGCAAACCTCGGGTAGAACTTGTGTGGTTCGTAGTGGCGCGGGTCTACCTTGGCTTTCTCGATGACGATTCCAGCAAATTGCCAATTCTCATGGCGACTCAAAATGGAAACGACCGTGTTGCGATTTTCCTTTCTCTCCTCGGCAGCGTGGAATGCCTCGATGTTGTGGCCGTTCTTTAAGAGGGAAAAGCGGCTTTCAGTGAGTTCGGTGGCAAGGGGCGCGGGATCGTAAGTCCAAGCGACAGCAAAGACGTAATATCTGGTGTCTCGTGGGGAGAATCCGAGATTCCCCGATTCATCTAAGTGGACATGGAGGGTAGCCAACCTTATGCCAAAATGTGACCTCCCCGCCTAGCCTGTTCGGCCGACCCCCTTGGGGTCCTTTCAGCGGGGAGGGACCTTTCTGTATGTAGGTCGCTCTTTACAGAGCATCCATGCACAAATAAATATCGGCCCGAAGCGGCAATTTTTCAAGGATAAATGACCGCCTCCTCCCGGAAAACTGAATCGCCCGGCTCAGGTCCCCAGGGCCTCGCGGACGCGGCGCGCGTCCACGCCTTCCACCCGCACGCGCTTCTCTCTGCTCTTGTGCCCAGACACGACGGCCACCTGGCGCGGCCGGACCCCCAGGGCCTTGGCCAGGACCCGGACGCATTGATCGTTGGCGGCGTTCTCCACGGGCGGGGCCGTCAGCCGGACGGTCAGAACGTCCCCTTCGGCCGGCCCCACCGAGACCCGGGAAGACCGGGGATGGACCCGCACCCGGAGGAGGACGCCGCCCGGGACTTTCTGGATGAAGGTGGAGCCGTCGCGCCCGCCGGACATCTCATTCGTCCGCGCGGTCTCTCGGAAGGAAAGCGGGGAAGGAGGAGTCGGCCTTGCGACGCTCGGCTTCGGCCGGTCCCTCTTTGGAGGCGCCTTTGCGCGGGGGTTCCGGCTCGCCCGTCCCCGGACCGCTTCTGGCGGCGCCGGATTCTTTCCGCGCGGCCTCGGCATAGGGATAGGGGTCGGTCTTCTCCTCGGCCTCCAGCATGTGCAGGTGGGTCTCCAGCATGGAGCGCATGTTGAGGATGACCTGCTTTTTCCTGCGCAGCAGGGCGGCCAGCTCCTCGTGCGCCTCCGAGGCGGCGCTCTTCGTGGACCCGAGGATGTCGTTGGCCTTGGCCCGCGCGTCCCGGAGGATCAGTTCCGCTTCCTTGCGGGCGTTGGCCGAGAACTCCTCCTTGAGGGTCTGGGCGGCCAGGAGGGTCTTTTTGACGTCGGTTTCGGTGGCGCGGAGGTCCTCGACCTCCCGCTTGAGCCTTTGCGTCTCTTCTTTCAGCCGCCCGTTCTCCCTGGACAGCTCTTCCAGCTCGTCCGCCACCATTTCCAGGAAGGTGTCCACCTCCTGCGGGTCGAATCCCCGGAACTTCACCGAGAAGCGTTGCTGCCGGATGTCGATGGGCGCGATCTTCATGCGCCTTGTCTCCTTGGTCGCGCGCCGAGACGGCCCGGGCGCCCGTACAGGTTTATTGTAGGCGCGCCGCGATCTGATGCAACGAAAGTACGAGGAACCGCTGTAGAAAATAGATGGCTAAGATGGCCACCACCGGCGAAAAGTCGAGCCCCAATCCGGCGGGCAGCCGGTGGCGGATGGGCGCCAGGACCGGCTCGGTGAAGCGGTCGAGCATGTCGGCGAGGCTGTGCAAGAACATGCGGACCTGGTAATTGGAGGGCAGGTGTCCCACCCACGAGAGGATGACGCGGATGAAGATCATCCACAGGTAGATGCTGAGGATCCAGTCCAGGATGAGGGCGACGGCCCCCAGAAGGTTCCCGAGAACGAACACCTCGGCCCCCCTATTTCTTCTGTCCCAACTCCCGCGACCTCCGGGTCGCCGCCTCGACGGCCCGGATGAGGGCGCCCCTCAGCCCCCCGTCCTCCAGGGCCGCGAGCCCGGCGATGGTTGTCCCTCCGGGAGAGGCCACGATGTCTTTGATGCGGCCCGGGTGCTCTCCGGTCTCCAGCACCATCTCGGCCGCTCCCGCCACGGTCTGGGCCGCGAGGGTCAACGCCGTCTCCCGGGGAAGGCCCATCAGGACCCCCCCGTCGGCCAGGGCCTCCACGACGAGCGCCACGAAGGCGGGGCCGCTCCCGGAAAGACCCGTCACCGCATCCATGTGGGATTCGCTCACGACCGCGGCCCGTCCCACGGACTCGAACATCTCCACCACCGTTTCGACGTCCTCTCGCCGGGCCTTCTTCCCGCCGGCCACGCCCGCCGCGCCCTTTCCCACGAGGGCGGGGGCGTTGGGCATCACGCGGACGACCCGCCCCTTTCCGCCGAGCGCCGCCTCGATCCTCTCGGTGGGGACCCCCGCCATGATGCTCACGATGAGCCGGGAGTCGTCCACGGCGGCCGAGACGCTCCCGACGGCCTCGTCCATGTTCT
The DNA here is from genome assembly GCA_016190025.1 of Candidatus Tectimicrobiota bacterium. Next base: position 17,403 of record JACPRG010000120.1, on the reverse strand, counting down.
GGGGCTTGACGGCGAGGACGAGGATGTCGGCCTCCCTCGCGGCCTCGGCGTTGTCGGAGACGGTCCGGACCCGGTAGGCGCCGCGGAGGTGTTCCAGGCGGGCGGGGGCCACGTCCGACACGAGGAGCGATCCGGGGGCGGCGGCGCCAGCTCGCAGCAGGCCCCGGATCAGGGCCTCCGCCATGTTGCCCCCGCCGATGAAGGCGATCGTCGCCCCGCCGAGCCGGGAGGCGGCCTTGTCGGCCTTTCCTTTCCGCTGCGCCTTTGCCATGGAGTCTCCCCCATTGGACCGCCGGCGGGACCGCCCCGCTCAGCCGTCCCTCGGGCCGAAGATGGCCGAGCCCACGCGCACCATCGTGGCGCCTTCCTCGACGGCCACCTCGAAGTCGGCCGTCATGCCCATGGAGAGCTCCCGCAGATCTCCGCGACCCGCCTCCGCCAGCCGGTCGCGCAACTCCCGGAGCTTCCGGAACCAGGGGCGGCTGTCCTCGGGGTTCTCCGGGAGAGGGGGGACCGTCATCAGGCCCTCCAGCTTCAGGTGGGGGCTGCTTTCGAGGGCGGCGGCGAGCCCTTCCGCTTCCGCGGGGCCGCAGCCGTGCTTGGCGCCCTCCCCGGCCACGTTCACCTGCAGCAGGACCCGCATCCGTTCGCCCCGGTCCGCCGCGCGCTTTTCCAGCTCCTCGATCAGCGGGAGGTTATCCACGGAGTGGATGAGCTCGAACAGCCCGAACACGTGGCGAACTTTATTCCGCTGAAGGGGCCCGATCAAGTGCCATCGGGGAGCGGTTTCGGACGTCCCCACCGCCGCCCGGACGAGGGGCGCTTTTTGCTGGGCTTCCTGGACCCGGTTCTCTCCGAAGATGTCGGCCCCGGCGGAGAAGGCCTCCAGCACCCTTTCCGGAGGGACGGTCTTGGTCACTGCCACGAGCCGGACCGAGGAGGGTTCCCGGCCCGCGCGAAGCGCGGCCTCCGCCATGCGGCGCCGGACTTCTTGCAGGTTATCGCGGATGGCGCCCATGCGATCAAAAGAGCCGGACTGTCGGGACCCACGAGGCCGGGCGGGCAGTGAAGACCCCCCAACTTCCTCAAAGTGCCCTTTTTATAACAGCCTCGCCCCGCGCCCGCAAGGAAAATCGCCCGTTTGGGTGGCCCGACGCCCGCCCGGGCCCCGGAAGAACTCGAAACCGAGACCCTGGAGTCTCCCGCGTCTTGAACCCGCACAAAGGCTTGCATAGACTTTTTGGGAGAACGTATAATCCCTCCGTGCTTTGGAACTCCAAAGACGGATGGGCGGCTCGCGTCGGAAAGGGACCCGAACCATGAACAGGCCCCGTATGTGGAAGGCGTTTCTCCTTGCCTGGGCGGGATTCTTCATTCTCGCGGGGTGCGCCAATGAAGCCCGGGAGGCGGTGGTCAGGGGGCAGCAGGTCAAGTGCGAGCCCCCCGGGGATGAGGCGAAGCGGACGTACGCCCTCGGCCTCGATTTCAGCTCCGTGTTCAGTATCGCCAAGGGCAAGGGGACGGTGGAGACCAAGTGGCAGCGCATCCGCCAGGTCTCTCCCAAGGGGGCTGACTTCGACATCATCGCCTGGCGGCTCTGCGAGTCTTACGCCAACGGGATCATCAACCGTGAGGTCTACGAGCAGATGATGGCCTCGGCGTCGGGCTCCGCCTCCGGTGCTTTCGACCCCGAACAGCTCCGCAAGAAGTTCGTCCTCACCGGGGACGTGTTCGAGGAGGGCAATCCGGGCAAGCGCATCGATGGCGCGGAGGTGGAATTGACCCTGGAGCCCCTTCGGTACGCGGCCACTTCGGTGGACGGCACGTTCAGCTTCGTCATCCGGGGCCAGGACGAGGGGAAGACTCCGACCCTGCGGGTCCGCAGGGAGGGCTACGAGATCTACGTCAAGCCCAGGATTGCCCTGAGCGCGTCGGGGGGAGCCCTCCCGATCCCGTTGCGGCCCAAGCTGGATTGGTTCCCGGTGAGGGGGAGGGTGGTGGACGCGGAGGCCGCCGACCGGGGGGTCGAGGAGGCCCATCTGATCCTGGAGAGCGTCCCTCCCCAAAGGGTGGCCAGCCAGTCGGGCGGGGAGTTTCTTCTCAAGGTTCCGAAGGACTACATTAACAAAGACCTCAAGCTCCGCGTGGAGAAGCCTCCCCGCTATCTGGGCCACAGCCGGACGGCCAAGTTCTCGCCCGAGACGCCCCCCGTCGAGATCCGCCTGAGCCGCGCGCGGTTCGTCTTTCGGGCCACGGTGGTGGCGTCGGATAAGAAGGGGGAGGGGCTGGAAGGGGCCGTCGTGACCCTCAAGACCGACCCGCCCCTGCGGGACCGGACCCGAAGCGACGGAGGCATCCTGTTCCAGGTCCTGGCCCAGTACGCGGAGGAGTTCGTTCCCGTCCGGGTCGAGAAGGAAGGCTACGAGACGCACGAAGCGCGCGTTCAGATGCGGCCGGGGCAGATGGGTCCCGAGCTCGTCCTGAAACCCTTGACCGGGATGGGAGAGTACCGGAAGTGCCAGGAGGCTTTCCAGGAGGGAGATTACGCCAAGTCGGTGGAGTTGTGCGCCCGCGCGACGCAGATCAACCCCAACCTGAGCCCGGCGCTCTTCGACCTCGGCCGCTCCCAGGCCAAGCTGAGCGACTGGGAGGCCGCGGCGAAGAGCTTCCGGAGGGCGTCCGACCTGGAGGGGGGGCGTTTTGATTACCAACTGGAGCTGGCCAAGGCCCTGGTCCATCTGAACCGGTTCAAGGACGCCCTGCCGCGCTTCGAGCGCGCCGCGAGTCTCCAGCCCAACAACGCCGACATCTATTTCGAGTGGGCGCGCACGCTGGTGAGCGACAAGCAGCCCGAGGAGGCCGTGAAAAAGTACAGGCAGGTGATCAGCCTGAGCCCCAACCGCTACGAGCCGTACGAAGAGGCCTCCCGGCTCCTCTATGACCTCGGCCGGCAGCGCGACGAAGCGGCTCTCGTTGAGGAGTCCCTGCAGCTCGGCCGCAAGGCCAAGGCCCTCAAAGAGGGAAAGCCCCTGCCGAAGCCATGACGTCCCTCGCGGGGGTCCGCCTCATCCAGTTCCGCGCGGGGTACAACCTCCCCGTCCACGCCGGTGTGGAGAAGGGGGTCTTCGCCCGGCACGGCCTCGAGGTGGAGGCGAGCTACACCTCGAACTCGGTGTATCTGGTGGAGGCCCTGGAGGCCGGCGCGTTCGACGTCGGCCACGCCTCCGCCGACGACGTGATCGCCGAGGTCGAGGGCCGCACCCTGGGCGTACCCGGCGGATCGGACCTGTTCCTCTTCATGGGCCTTCACAGCGGCCTTCTCAGCCTGGTGGGCGCGCCCGGGGTCCGGGACATCGAGTCGCTGCGGGGCAAGTCCCTTGCCGTGGACGCGAGGACGACGGGGTTCGTCTTCATCCTGGAAAAGATGCTCCGGCGCAGGGGGATCGGTCCACAGGAGTACGAGCTGGTGGAGGTGGGCGGATGGGAGAGCCGCTGCCGCGCTCTTCTGGAAGGGCGGCACGCGGGCACCCTGCTCACCGAGCCCTTCCTCGGCGACGCGGTGGAGGCCGGCTGCCGGCTCCTGGCCCGCGGCCACGAGGCCGTCCCCGTCTACCAGGCGACCTGCGGGGCGGCGACCCGGAGCTGGGCGCGGCGAAACGCCGACGTCCTGGTCCGCTACATCCGGGCCTACGTGGAAGCCACCCAGTGGTGCTTCGATCCCCTCTACCGCCGGGCCTGTCTGGAGATCCTGGCCGCCCAGGGCGGAATGAGGGACGCGGCGGCGGAGAGGACGCTCGACGCCCTCCTGGACCCCCGCCACGGGCTCTACCCCAGGGCGGAGCTGAACGTCCCCGGCGTGGCGGCGGCGCTCTCGCTGCGGGCGGAGATGGGCCACCTCGCGCCCCCCGCGCCCCCGCCCGAGAAGTATCTTGATCTGATGTACTACCGGGAGGCTGTGGCTTCCGCTTGAGGCCCCGTCTCGGGGGTGGCTCTTCGCCGCAAAGGCGCGACAGTGGATGGGCCGGAATTTCAAGAAGAGCGAGAACAGGGGAGAGGGAAACGCCGGGGGGTGATTTTCCTTTACGTCCTCGTGGGGGCCTGGAGCCTCTACCACCTCATCCTGTACTGGGCGGGCTACGGAGGAGAGGCCGCGCGGTGAAGCGCGCCCCGCCCGGGCCCGGCTTCAGCGGTCTTCCGAAAGGGTGAACTCCACCACCTCCGCCCCCCCCTCGCGGACGGTCACTTCCCGGGAAAGCTCCACGGGCCTTTCGAATTCGTAAAAGGCGGGCCTGCCGTCTTTCGGGATGACGCGCCGGACCCGCCAGCCCTCGTGCCAGGCTTTCAGCAGATACTTTCCTGGGGGGACGTCCGTGAGGGAAAACCTCCCCTCCCGGTCGGTCGCGGCGTAGTAGGGGTGCTCCGTCACGTGGATGGAGCCGCTCATCCAGCCGTGGCCCGCGTCGCACCGGACGGAGATCACCCCGGCTTTGGGCAGGCGCTTCACGAACAGGGTCCCCCTTTCGGGCATGGGCAGGTTATAACCGGCCGCGCCGAACATCCGGAGGTTGTGAAGCAGGGGGTCGTCGTTCCGCATGGCCAGGTAGGAGTGGACGGGGACGATCAGGACGTGGGGGCGGTATTCGCACTCCCGGATGACCCACGCCCTGGCGTCCCGGAGGCCGCGGGGGGGAAGGGGTTTCCCTCGGGAGATATTGGAGAGGTAGACAACCGCGTCGGCGACGCCGCCCCCCGGGCCGATGCGCAGCCGGGGGGAGGGTCTTGCCCCGCTCTTGTCGAGGTCGCACACCCCCGCGTCCTGATGGACGGGAAAGGGAGGCAGAGACGGCTGCGGACCCGCCCACCGGACGAGGCCGGAGACGGCGCCTCCGTTCCGGACCGGGATTTCCCGGTAGCCCTGGCTCTGGGCGGAGGCGCAAAGGGCCGGCAGGAAGGCCAGCGCCAGCCACGCCGAAAGGCGATTTCTCATGAGGGATGACTCCTGGATCCGGCGGCCCGGGAACGCCCCGCCGGGCACAGTTTATCGGTCGAAGGGGTTGAGTCAAGAGGAATGAGGCGGATTCGTTCCGGGGGTGGGCCGCGGGGGAGCGCCGCGGAGGCTGCCGGCGCGTCTTGCCGGAAACAGGGGAGCGGTGAGGGATGAGCGGTAAGCGCATTCGGGTTTTTGCCTCGGCGTCCGTCGGGATCGGGTTCCTGGGCTTTCTCCTCGCTCCCCTGGGCGCGCATCACATCACCCGGTTCACCTACACCTGGATGCAGGTGGGCAAGGCCGACGTGGACGGCTACCGCGTCACGGTGATCGTCAAGCCGCCGGAGCGTTCCGTGGGGGCCGGCGGCCTCGCGCCGAAGGGGAGTCCGGACGACGGGCACAAGGACCTGGCGCGGTTCACCCACCACTTTCAGGTCTTCGTCGAGGACCTGCGTCTGCGGGAGCCCGTCCCGTATCTGGAGGTGACCCTTTCCGCCCGCAAGGGGGACGGCTTCCGGCAGGACTTCCTCCTGTCGCCCCGGTTCGAGGAAAGGGGGTTCCATTACGGCGCGAACGTGCGCCTGACCCACCGGGGGCGCTACGACCTGGTCGTCGTCCTGTCGCCCGGTCACCTCCAGCTGAGCGAGCATTCCAAGAGGCGGAAGGAGTATTTTCGCACCCGCGAGGTCAAGTTTGATTTCGAGTACGGCTACCAGGGGCTGAAGGAGCTGATGGGCGATCTGTTCGGGGGATTCAAAGCCCTGTCGGGCGACTTGCTGGCCCTGGGGCTGCCCGAGCCGGCGCAGGAGCCGGCCCTGCGGGCGGCGGCCCGGCGGGCGAGAGAGCTGGATGGGCTGGCCGGGTTGATCCCCCAGCTTCGGTACGGGGAGAGGCAGGATGAGTTCACCGCCCTGGCGGCGGACCTGAAGAAAAAGACCGGGAGGCTCGCGCGGCAGGTGGAGCGGGGGAAGCTGGCGGAGGCTGTCCGGGATCTAGCCGAGGCCCGGGTCGCCTGCGGGACTTGCCATCGGATGTTCCGGGAGGGGCCGATGGTGGAGGGGCGGTAGGCGGGCGCGTTCGCCGACGGGCTCTGTCCGGGTGAGATCCCCCCGGCATTTCTATTCAAAAACTCAATCATAAAACTTGACAATCCTACACTAAGATTCTAAATTCTTCGTAGAAAAAGCTCGAAAAGGTCTCCCAGTATCCAGAATCGGGAAAAGGGTGAGAAACGTGCGACTGGACAAGCTCACGATCAAGGCCCAGGAGGCCCTTCAGGAGGCCCAGTCCCTCGCCGAAGGGCGGGGACAGCAGAGCATCGAGCCGGAGCATCTCCTGGCCGCGCTTCTGAAGCAGCCGGAGGGCCTGGTTTCCGCCATCCTGGCGCGCATCGGCGCGTCCCCCCAAGAGGCGGAGGCCGATGTCGAAAGAGCCATCGAGAAATTCCCGAAAGTCGCTGGCGCCGAGGGGGGCTACCTCTCTGCGCGTCTGAAAAAGGTCCTGGATGCCTCTTTCAAAGAGGCGTCGGACATGAAGGACGAATTCGTCAGCGTCGAGCACCTGCTCATGGCCCTGGCCGAGCACGCCGGGGGAGACGCCGGCAGGATCCTCGCCTCCAAGGGCGTCGCGCGGGAGAACATCCTCAGGGCGCTGGCCGACATCCGGGGCTCTCAGCGGGTGACGGACCCAAGCCCCGAGGAGAAGTACCAGGCCCTGGAGCGCTACGGCCGGGACCTGACGGAGTTGGCCCGCCGGGGGAAGCTCGACCCGGTCATCGGGCGGGACGACGAAGAGCGCCGGGTCATGCAGGTCCTCTCCCGGCGGACCAAGAACAACCCCGTCCTCATCGGCGAGCCGGGGGTCGGCAAGACCGCCATCGTGGAGGGCATCGCCCAGCGGATCGTCAACGGGGACATCCCCGAGACCCTGAAGGGCAAGCGCCTCGTGGCCCTGGACCTGGGGGCCCTCATCGCGGGGACCAAGTACCGGGGCGAGTTCGAAGACCGCCTCAAGGCCGTCCTGAAGGAGATCACCGAGGCCGGGGGGCGGATCGTCCTGTTCATCGACGAGCTCCACACAATGGTCGGCGCGGGCGCGGCGGAGGGCGCCGTGGACGCCTCCAACATGCTCAAGCCCGCCCTGGCGCGCGGGGAGCTGCGCTGCATCGGCGCCACGACCCTCAACGAGTACCGCAAGTACGTCGAGAAGGACGCGGCCCTGGAGAGGCGCTTTCAGCCCATCCTCGTGAGCGAGCCCTCGGTGGAGGACACGATCTCCATCCTCCGGGGCCTCAAGGACAGGTACGAGCTCCACCACGGAGTGCGGATCCACGACGGGGCTCTGATCGCCGCCGCCAGGCTCTCCCAGCGGTACATCAGCGACCGCTTCCTGCCGGACAAGGCGGTGGACCTGATGGACGAGGCGGCCTCCCGGCTTCGCATCGAGATCGACAGCATGCCCTCGCCCATCGACGAGGTGGAGCGGCGCGTCCGCACCCTGGAGATCGAGCGGGAGGCCCTGCGGCGGGAGGAGGACCCCGCGTCGCAGGCGCGCCGGCGGGCGATCGAGGAGGAGCTGGCGGACCTTCGGGCCCAGAGCGACCGGATGAAGGCCCACTGGCTCCGGGAAAGGGAGATCATCGGGCGCATCCGGGAGCTGAAGGAGAAGACCGAGAAGGCCCGGCTGGAGGAGAGCCAGGCCGAGCGGAGCGGCGACCTGGGGCGGGCGGCCGAGCTCCGCTACGGCGTCCTCACGGCCCTGCAAAGGGAGCTGGAGGCCGAGCGGAAAAGGCTCGCCGCGGTCCAGGCCGATCAGGCCATGCTGAAAGAGGAGGTGGACGAGGAGGACATCGCCGCCGTCGTCAGCAAGTGGACCCGGATCCCCGTGGCCCGGATGCTCGAGGGCGAGAAGGAGAAGCTCGTCCACATGGAGGAGCGCCTCAAGCGGCGCGTCGTCGGGCAGGACCCGGCGGTGGAGGCCGTGAGCAACGCCGTGCGGCGCTCCCGGGCCGGCCTCTCGGACCCCAACCGCCCCATCGGCTCCTTCATCTTCGTGGGGCCGACCGGCGTGGGCAAGACGGAGATGGCGCGCTCGCTGGCCCACTTCCTCTTCGACGACGAGCGGGCGATGGTCCGCATCGACATGTCCGAGTACATGGAAAAGCACGCCGTCGCCCGGCTGCTGGGGGCGCCGCCCGGATACGTCGGCTACGAGGAAGGGGGACAGCTCACCGAGGCCGTCCGCCGGCGTCCGTACAGCGTGCTGCTGTTCGACGAGATCGAGAAGGCGCACCCGGACGTCTTCCACGTCCTGCTCCAGGTCCTGGAGGACGGGCGCCTGACCGACAGCCACGGGCGGACGGTGGACTTCAAGAACACCGTGGTCATCCTGACCAGCAACGTCGGGACCGACCTCATCCGGGACCTGGTGTCCCTGGGGGAGGCGGCCCGGCTGGAGGTGGAGAGGCGGGTGGAGGAGGCCCTGCGGTCGGCCTTCCGGCCCGAGTTCCTGAACCGGGTGGACAGCGTCATCCTGTTCCGCAGCCTGTCGGCCGGGGACCTCAAGGCCATCGTGGAGATCCAGCTCGAGCGGTTCCGCCGGCGGCTGGCCGACCGGAAGATCGGCCTGGTCCTGACGGACGCGGCCAAGGCCCTCGTCTCCCGCGAGGGCTACGACCCCTCCTACGGGGCGAGGCCCCTCAAGCGGGCCATCCAGAGGGTGCTGGAGGACCCGCTGTCGCTCCGCCTGCTGGAGGGGGAGTTCCGTCCCGGCGACGTCATCGAGGCCGACGCGGCGGAGGGGGAGAGCGGGCTGGCGTTCCGGCGGATCGGCCGCGCGGAGGGCGCCGGCGAGGAGGAAGCGGTGGAAGGCGAGGTCGTGGAGTCCGTGGAAGCCGATTGAGGCCGGCGCTCCCGCGATTCTCCGCGGGCGTCGTCCGGGCTTTGAAGACGGCTTCCCTCTGTCTGGGTTTCAAGGAGGAAGGGCGCGATGGGCAAGATCATCGGGATCGATCTGGGGACGACCAACTCCGTCGTCGCCGTGATGGAAGGCGGGGATTCGAACGTCATCACCAACGCCGAGGGGAGCCGCATCACCCCTTCGGTGGTCGCCTTCACCAAGGACGGGGAGCGGCTGGTGGGGCAGGTCGCCAAGCGGCAGGCCATCACCAACCCGCAGAACACCGTCTACTCCATCAAGCGTTTCATGGGGCGGCGCTACGAGGAGGTCGGCCGGGAGATCGAGGAGGTCCCCTACAAGGTCGTCCGGGGCGCCCACGGCGACGCCCGCGTCGAGATCCGGGGGAAGGACTTCTCCCCGCCGGAGATCTCCGCCTTCATCCTCCAGAAGCTGAAAAGCGCGGCCGAGGACTACCTGGGCCATCCCGTGACCGAGGCGGTCGTTACCGTCCCCGCGTACTTCAACGACAGCCAGCGCCAGGCCACCAAGGACGCCGGCCGGATCGCCGGGCTGGACGTGAAGCGCATCATCAACGAGCCCACGGCCGCCGCCCTGGCCTACGGCCTCGACAAGAAGAAGGACGAGACCATCGCGGTGTTCGACTTCGGGGGCGGGACCTTCGACATCTCCATCCTGGAGGTCGGGGACAACGTGGTGGAGGTCAAGGCCACCAACGGCGACACCCACCTGGGCGGCGACGACCTGGACCAGCGCGTCATCGAGTGGCTGGTGGACGAGTTCAAGAAGGACCAGGGCATCGACCTGAGCCGGGATCCCATGGCCCTGCAGCGCCTCAAGGAGGCCGCCGAGAAGGCCAAGATCGAGCTGTCGAGCACCCAGGAGACGGACATCAACCTGCCCTTCATCACGGCCGACCAGTCGGGCCCCAAGCACCTGAACGTCCGGCTGACCCGCGCCAAGTTCGAGCAGCTGGTGATGGACCTGCTGGAGCGGACGCTCCAGCCGAGCCGGCTGGCGCTGAAGGACGCGGGCCTGGAGCCGGACCAGATCGACGAGGTGGTCCTGGTGGGCGGCTCCACCCGCATCCCCAAGGTGCAGGAGCTGGTCAAGGGCCTGTTCGGCAAGGACCCCCACAAGGGCGTGAACCCGGACGAGGTGGTGGCCGTCGGCGCGGCCATCCAGGGCGGCGTCCTGGCGGGGGACGTCAAGGACGTCCTGCTGCTGGACGTGACGCCGCTCACCCTGGGCATCGAGACCTTGGGGGGCGTGCGGACGGCCCTCATCGAGCGCAACACGACCATCCCCACGCGCAAGACGCAGATCTTCTCCACCGCCGCCGACAACCAGACCAGCGTGGAGATCCACGTCCTCCAGGGCGAGCGGGAGATGGCGGCCGACAACCGGACCCTCGGCAAGTTCCACCTGGTGGGCATCCCGACCGCGCCGCGGGGCCTGCCGCAGATCGAGGTCACCTTCGACATCGACGCCAACGGCATCCTCAACGTCTCGGCCAAGGACCTGGCCACCAGCAAGCAGCAGGCCATTACCATCACCAGCTCGAGCGGCCTCGACAAGGGGGAGATCAACAAGATGGTGGACGAGGCCAAGGCCCACGCCGAGGAGGACAAGAAGAGGCGGGAGCTGATCGAGGTCCGCAACCAGACGGACTCGCTGGTGTACCAGACCGAGAAGAACCTGAAGGAGAACCGCGACAAGATCCCGGCCGGGGACGCCTCCAAGCTGGAGGCGGCCCTCGCCGAGGCCAAGAAGGCCATCGAGGGCAACGACAAGGCCGCCATCGAGCGGGCCAGGGACAACCTGATGCAGGCCAGCCACAAGCTGGCCGAGGTCCTCTACCGGCAGACGGCGCAGGCCGGGTCGAAGACGGACGGGGGGACCGACGGGGGAGGCGCCGCCAAGGAGGAGGAAGGCGAGGTCGTGGACGCGGAGTTCGAGGACACGGACAAGAAGTGAGGGTTTCCACGCAAGGGAAAATCCCGGTCGGGGGCGGCCTCCGGGCCGCCCCTGAAAGCCTCTGCCATCGGCCGGCGTGGAACTGAGAAGGGGTGCCACTGGCGGCTTGTCCGCCAGTGTGTCCTTCTTGATTTCAAAAAAACTTTGCTGTGGTGCAAGTAAAAGGAGTCTTTAGATAGGTAAAACAGTGGGTGTTTGGAAGCATTTTCATTGAGCTGGTGGAGGCACTGGCGGACAAGCCGCCAGTGGCACCCTGTTTTGGGTGCTGGGCTGCGACCTCCTGTTCGGAAGGAAGAAGAATGAGCATCGATCAGCCTGAGGAAGAAAAAATGATTCAAAAACACCTGGCAAGGCTTTTTCAAGATGTCTTCGGTGTGGAAGGAAAGCGAATTCAGGCAGAACTCCGCGGGCCAGACATCATGGTCCACCTAGCCGAAGGAGTATTCCCTAATGCCGAAGGAGTATTCCCTAATGGTGTGTGGGGGTTCCAAACGTCTATGGGGGCGACTGTGGGGGATTGGGCCTACGCGAGTGAAAGGATTGACCAAGGAGATACCCTTCCACAGTACCGGGAGAAAGAGCGACGATGGATGGAACGCGAGATCATTGAAACAATTGAGAAGGAGACCGGCTTGAAGGCCAAGCAAACCAAGCAAACAATGCACAGGATTGGGTTTTGAGCCGAGTGGCAAATGAGATTTCGGGGTGGTACTCACAAGTAAAGGCGGTGAGCGGACGTGGCGAAGCGTGACTATTACGAGGTCTTGGGGGTCTCGCGAAACGCCTCCGAGATGGAGCTCAAGAAGGCGTACCGCCAGCTCGCCCGGAAGTTCCACCCCGACGTGAACCCCGGCGACAAGTCCGCCGAGGAGAAGTTCAAGGAGATCAGCGAGGCCTACGCCGTCCTGAGCGACCCCGAGAAGCGCAAGCAGTACGACCAGATGGGCCACGCGGCCTTCGGCCCCGGCTTCGACCCCTTCGCCGGCTTCCGCACCGGCGCCCGGGACTTCGGCGACCTGGAGGACATCCTGGGCGGCCTCTTCGGCGGAGGCCGCGGGACCGCCGGGCGGGGCGGCTTCGGCGACCTGTTCAGCGAGCTCTTCGGGGGCGCCGCGCGCCCGCAGGCCCGGCCGCGGGACGCCCGCGGCGAGGACATCCACTACACCCTGGAGATCGACCTGGAGGACGCCTTCCGGGGCCGCCTGGTCAGCCTCTCCATCGACCGGGACGGCGGCGGCCTCAACGCCGAGCGCCTGCGGGTGCGGATCCCCAAGGGCGTCGATAACGGCTCGAAGGTCCGGGTGGGGGGCAAGGGGTGGCCCGGCTACGACGGGGGGCCGAGCGGCGACCTGTACATCCAGATCCGGGTGCGGCCGCACCCGGTGTTCGACCGCAAGGGGGACAACCTCTACGTCAAGGTCCCCGTCACCTTTCCGGAGGCCGCGCTGGGGGCGCGCGTCGCCGTCCCCACCCTGGAGGGGGACGCGAAGGTGACCCTCCCCGAGGGGACCCAGAGCGGCCAGGCCCTACGGCTTCGGGAAAAAGGGATGCCCCACCTCAAGGGGGCGGGGCGGGGAGACCTGTACGTGACGGTGAGCGTGGCGGTCCCCAAAAGGCTGAGCGACGCGTCCAAGGCCCTCCTGCGGGAGTTCGAGCGCATGAACCCGGCGAACCCGAGAGCCGAGAAAGTGGGGGCGTGACCGGATGAGTTCCCAAGAAAGAGAGGAGAAAGAATTTTTCACCATCCGCGTTGTGGCGGAGATGCTGGACGTGCACCAGCAGACGCTCCGTCTCTACGAGCGGGAGCGCCTTCTCACGCCCAAGCGGACGCCGGGCAACACCCGGATGTACTCCCGCAAGGACATCGAGCGTCTTCGGACCATCCTGAACCTGACGCGGGAGATGGGGGTCAACCTGGCCGGCGTCCAGGTCATCCTCAACCTGCTGGAGCGCTTCGAGGAGCAGCAGGCCCGCGTGGAAGAGATGAAGGAGTTCATCCGGCAAGGGATGTGGACCATCCTGAAGGAGAAATACGGACAGACGTCCACCGCGCTGACGGTCGTGGACAGCCAGGGCGTTGTCCCCGTCGGGCGGGAGCGTGTGAGAGGAGAGCGTCGGCCATGATGAACACGGTCAAGACCACGGCGCTGCTTGCGGCCCTGACGGCCTTGATCCTTCTGATCGGCAACTGGCTGGGCGGTTCGGGGGGGCTGGTCCTGGCGTTTCTGTTCGCCGTGGTCATGAACGCCAGCGCCTATTGGTTCTCCGACAAGATCGTCCTCCACAGCTACGGGGCCCGGGAGGTCTCCGAGGGCCAGGCGCCGGAGCTTCACGCCATGGTCCGGCGGCTCTGCCAGAGGGCCGGGCTCCCCATGCCCCGGGTGTACGTCGTCCCGAGCGAGACCCCCAACGCCTTCGCCACCGGGCGGGACCCTCAGCACGCGGCCGTGGCCGTGACGGAGGGGGTCCTGGGGCTTCTGGACGCGGAGGAGCTGGAGGGGGTCCTGGCGCACGAGCTGGCCCACATCCGAAACCGGGACATCCTCATCAGCTCCGTGGCGGCGACGCTGGCGGGGGCCGTCATGATGATCGCCCACTGGGCCCAGTGGGCGGCCATCTTCGGCCTCGGCCGCGGCCGCGACGACGAGGGCCACGGAGGCGGGGCCCTCGGCCTCATCGTGATGGCGGTCGTGGCGCCGATCGCGGCCACTCTGATCCAGATGGGGATCTCCCGTTCCCGGGAGTACCTGGCGGACGAGACGGGCGCCCGCGTCGCCGGCTCCCCCCGAGGGCTGGCGAGCGCCCTGCAGAAACTGCACACCGCCAGCCGGCGGATTCCCATGGAGGAGGCGAGCCCGGCGACGGCTCACCTGTTCATCGTGAATCCCCTGTCGGGCGAGTCGCTGATGTCGCTCTTCAGCACCCACCCGCCCGTCGAGAAGCGGATCGCCCGCCTCAACGCGCTGGCGCCGGCGTTGTGATCCCGGCCGGTTCCTGATCTGTCGCAACGGTGAGACCGAAATGGCAGGAAGTGACGAAGGGGCCCCCGTCAAGGTCCAGGTGATTGACCGAAGGCGTTCGGCCCGGAAAGAGGGCGAAGGCGAAGGAGGGGTCGCCGGAGAGGCGGCGCCTTCCCTCCTCCCTACTTACATCGAGCAGTTGGAGGCCCGGGCGAAGGAGCAGGAAGCACGGCTGAAGGCCTTCATGGAGCGGCAGCGGGCGGAAAGCGAGGCCTTCCGGGAGAGGGTCCGCAGGGAGGCGGAGCGCAGGGTCGAGGGGGCCCTGGCCGGACAGGTCCAGGAGCTCGTCGGGGTCCTGGATGACCTGGAGCGGGCCCTCGCGAGCGGCGGGTCCGCTGGCGGAGCGGACGTCTCCCCCATCTTCGAGGGGGTCCGGCTGGTGCACGGCCGCCTCTATTCCCTCCTTCAGGCCCTGGGCCTGGAGCGGGTCCAAAGCCAGGGGGCGGCCTTCGACCCCAATGTCCACGAGGCCGTCGGCGTCGCGCGAGCGGCGGGCCCGGAGGCGGAAAATCAAGTGGTCGAGGAGCTTCTTCCGGGCTATCTACTCAAAGGCCGGTTGTTGAGAGCGGCCCAGGTGCGCGTCGCCAAGTGGGTGGAGGGTCCTGCCTCCGGAGCGGGTGCGGCGGAGACGGGGGTCAACCAAGAGGTTTCATGAGCCGCAAGCGCGACTACTACGAAGTCCTGGGCGTTTCCAGGGACGCCGCCGAAGCGGAGATCAAGAAGGCCTATCGGAAAAAAGCCCTGGAATATCACCCGGACCGAAATCCCGGGGATAAAGAGGCGGAGGAGCGCTTCAAAGAGGCCTCCGAGGCGTACGAAGTCCTCCGGGACCCCGAGAAGCGGCGGGTCTATGACCAGTACGGCTTTGAAGGCCTCGAGGGGACCGGTTTCCACGGGTTCGGCGGGTATGAGGATATCTTCTCCGCCTTCGGGGATATCTTCTCGGACCTGTTCGGCGTGGGAGCCCAGCCGCGGCGCGGCAGGCGCGGTCCGCAGCGGGGCCACGATCTCCGCTACGACCTCTCCCTCTCTTTCGAGGACGCCGCGCTGGGCACGGAGGTGACGCTGGAGGTCCCCCGTCTGAAGACCTGCGAGACCTGCGGCGGCAGCGGCGCCGCGGCGGGGACCGGACGCGGCGCCTGCCGGACCTGCGGCGGGTACGGGCAGGTGCGGCACAGCCGGGGCTTCTTCAGCGTGGCCACGACCTGCCCCCACTGCGGCGGAAGCGGCCAGGTGCTGGAGCACCCCTGCAAGGAGTGCCGGGGCGAGGGCCGGGTGGAGAAGACCAAATCGCTGAAGGTGAAGGTCCCCGCGGGCGTGGACACCGGGGCCCGCCTCCGGCTGGAGAGCGAGGGGGAGGATGGACCCCTGGGAGGGCCTGGGGGGGACCTGTACGTCTGCATCCGCGTCGAGCCTCACCCCTACTTCCAAAGAGACGGCCAGACGCTGTTCTGCCGGGCGCCGGTTCCCTTCGGCCTGGCAGCCCTGGGCGGGAAACTGGAGGTCCCGACGCTGAACGGGACCCGCCGCCGGGTCACCCTGCCCGAGGGCACGCAGTCGGGCGAGCGGTTCCGCGTCCGGGGGGCGGGGATTGCGGACGTCCGAGGCGGGTCGCCCGGAGACCTGGTGGTCGAGGTGTACGTGGAGACCCCCAAAAAGCTCTCGCCCCGCGCGCGGGCGCTGCTGGAGGATCTCCGCGAGATCGAGATCGCCGACGCCTCTTCCTCCCCCGGCGAGGTTCAGGGGAAAAAGGGCGAGGGGGACGAAGAGGGCTCGGGCGGAGAAAAGAAAAAGTGGAAGTTCTTCGGATGAGACGGCCCGCTCGGGGGAAAGCCCGGTTTTCCCGCCCGGGGGTGGCGCGGCGAGCCTGGGAGAGGGGACCCATGGCCCGAGGGCTGTGCCGTCCGCAGCAGGGGGCAATCCTTTTGGGTCCGTTCGCGGAGGGAGAGGGCGACGATGCCGGAAGAGGATGAAGAGAGAAAAGGGTTTACTGTCACCGACCGGCGGCTCTCCCGGCGGGCGGAGGAGGAGTCTTCCGAGGAAGTCCGGAAGCCGAAGCCGGCCGCGGAGACCGGGACCGCTGAAGCGGCGACCGGACGGGCGTCCAAGGGACAGCCGCAGGGCGCTGCGCCCCAGATGGATTTTTCCGGATTGATCGTCTGGCTGGCCAATATGGCCCTGATCAACATGGGGCTGATTCCGGACCCCGTCGAGGGGAAGCCCGAGATCCGGCTGGACGCCGCGAGGCAGACGATTGACATCCTGGCGATCCTCCAAGAGAAGACCCGGGGAAACCTGGACCAGGAGGAAGACAGGCTTTTGCGGGAGATCTTGTCTGAGGTGAGGCTCCGGTACGTGGAGGTGGCGCGCCTCGTCGGGAGCGCCGGCCGGACCATGTGAGTCGGGCCACAAAAGACCCTTTGAGAGGGGAGACCCTCTCCTCTTTGTCTTTCAGTCTCACGGGGAATCTGGGAAAGGGGATGTTCATGGCGGATAAGACTCTGCTCACGCAGGCGCTCGAGAGGGTTCAAAACCGTTTTCTTCTGACCAACGTGATCGCCAAACGCGTCATTCAGCTCCGGAAGGGGTCCGAGCCGCTGATTAAAACCAACGAGGAGGATTACGAAACCATCGCCCTCCGGGAGATCATCGAGGGAAAGCTCGAGTGGCAGCTTGCGAAGGCGCCTCCCGCCTCCACGGAAGTCGAAACCCCGCTGGAGGAAGGGGAAGGATGATTCCCTGAGCGTGGGACGCGGGGAGGAAAGGTCTTCGTCCGGGGCCGACGCCGAGGTCCCCGCCTCTCGGGGGGGGCCTCGGCGCGCCGGCCCCGTTTTTTTCTTGCGCGCGCCCTCCTCTCCCCTCGCGTCGCCCTGCGGACTCTCTTGACTGCGCTCGGAACGTCTCGTTCCTTTTTTGCAAAATACATTGAAATTGAACGGCTTTTGCGCTATAAGCAAGTTATTGCGGATTTCGGGTTGTCTCTCATCGGTCAGAGGGACCTGGGTGGCCCGAAGGCGGGTAGCGGGAGGGTATTTCCGTGACCAAGATCGAGATCATCAACCGAGTGGCGGGAGACACGGGGCTGACCAAGGTCAAGGCCGAGGATGCGGTCGAGACCATCATCAACGTTGTCAAGGAGACTCTCCGGAACAGGGAGCCGGTCATCCTGAGGCGTTTCGGTTCTTTCCGGGTCCGCACCAAATCGGACCGCGTTGGACGAAACCCCAAGACGGGGGAGGAGGCTCCCATCGCGGCCCGCAAGGTCGTCCGTTTCAAGTCCGGCAAACACTTCCGGGAGGCCGTCAACAACACGGTCCCAGCCTCGTCGTTCGAGCTCTGACCCCCGGCTCTCTCGGCCCCGGGCTCAGAGGATGAGCATCGCGTCTCCGTAGCTGTAGAACCGGTAGTCCTTGTGCAGCGCCTCCGCGTACGTCTTGAGAATCCGTTCCCGCCCCGCGAAGGCCGCAACGAGCACGAGCAGCGTTGATCGGGGCAGGTGAAAGT